>JBEBIC010000348.1:0-2494 GCA_040080595.1 Bacteroidia bacterium
GTAAACGATTTAAAATCTCTAAGCAGTTCTTCAGGTTTTTGAATAGTGGACTTAAATACTATGTGTATATGGCTTGGCATTATGCACCACGCATATACTTGCATGCCTTTGTGCGCAATGCAGTAGTTTAGGTTTTTAACTATACAGTCAAAATAAATTTGTCGTACAAACACATCAACCCAAAATACCGTAGCAAACGATACAAAATAAATACCCTCAGGGTTATGAAACTTATAGGCTCTACTCATTAATACTATTAATTTTTTACAATGATTAAATACCTCGTAAAATTAACAATTTGTAAGTGTATAATATTTACTTTTGTGGCATTAATTAAACTTAAAACAAAAACAATAATGGCCGATTTAACATTTAACAAACGCTTACGTTTATATCTTATAGGATTTGCAATAGGCTTGCCTATTATGTGGGGCTTAATGCGCCACAAAAATGTAATGCCTTTGCCTAGCGAAATTATTACCGAACAAGTACTAGCCAACCCTATACAATATAGTAAACACGCCCGTTGCCGTATGGAATGCCGCAACATAACCGAAGACGAAATATTAGCTGTATTAAAAATGGGCGATGTAAACTATAGCAAAAGCGAAGTGCAAGCCAAACCCTGCAAAAAATATGCGTTTGAGGGTACAACAACCGACGGACAAGAAATACGCATAATAGTAGGTAAGTGCGAAGATGTAAACACCATAATAACTGCCATAGACTTAGGCGTAGAGCACGAATGTGCTTGCGAGTAAGTAGCCAAGATTGCATAACAACGAAAGAGAGTATAAAAGTGCTAAACAATTTGATACGTCATTTAAAATAAAAAGCTAGCTTTGAGTATTAAAATAAAAAATTAACACAAAAAAAATTCTATGAAATCAAAATTACTACTTGTAGCCTCTTTTGCAATAGCAAGCCTATCGCAAGCGCAAACTACTTATAAGGATGTAGCTACTATTTTTGTAGCCAAATGTACAGCATGCCACCATGCTGGCGGAATACAGTTTCCGCTTACCAGCTATACTGATGTTGTAAATAATGCAGGTGCCATTAGTAACGATGTGCAAACAGGAAAAATGCCACCTTGGCCAGCCGACACCACGTACAAGCGTTACTTACACGAACGTGTACTTAATCCTACCGAAATAAGCAGTATAGTAAATTGGATAAATGCGGGTTTACCTGCGGGCGATACTACACTTGCGCCACCAATACCTGTATATGGTAATACACAGCTTAACGGCACACCCGATTTAGTAGTGCAAATACCTACATTTACAAGTTTTGCAACAAGTAATGACATTTATGTATGTATATCAGTGCCTACTAACCTAACGCAAGACCGCTACTTACGTGCTTACGAGCTACTACCAGGCAACCCAGGTATAGTGCACCATGCGGTAATAAATGTAGATACGACAGGAACAGTTGTTGGTGATGATACTACAGGAGGTTGCTATAATCAACCAGGCGAATATAGTTTGGGCGATTTTGCTCCAGGTTCTGCACCTGTTGTATTTCCTAACGCTGCACCCACTAAGTTTGGTATGCGCATAAAAGCAGGTTCTAATTTAATATTTCAAATGCACTACCCAGCAGGTTCTGCAGGACAATTAGATAGCACACAAATACGCTTGTATTTTTACCCAATAGGCGAGCCCGATTTACGACCAATATACAACGAAACAGTATTGCAAAAATGGAATATGTTTTTTGCACCACAAACCGTAAAAACATATACTGCTACTTACGCTGTAAATACAGATGTATCGTTACTATCTATATTTCCACACTCGCACAACCGTTGTACAAGTATATTAAATTATGCGAGTAATGGTACTACTACTATACCCTTGTGCCGTATTAATAAATGGGATTTTCACTGGCAAGGTTTTTACACTTTTAATAATATGGTAAAAATACCAAGTGGTTATACTTTATATGGCACGCATGTGTTTGATAATACATCTAACAATCCTAATAATCCTGACCCAAATTCATTTGTAACAGCAGGTTTTAATACCAACGACGAAATGCTATTTGATGGTGTTATATTTACAGGTTATCAAGCAGGAGACGAGTTGGTAGATATTGGAGCAATGATAGCTGCCGACCCGTTATTTATTACCAATACAAAAAATAATGGTACGGCATTACAAACTCCTTTAGCGAGTATAAAAGCATACCCTAATCCGTTTACTGATAAGGTAACTATAAGTTATACTCTTACCAATGCGCAATATGTGCGAGTAAGTATATACAACTCGGCAGGGCAAGAAATAAACAGATTATCATCTAAAATAGAAGCCGCAGGTAATTACACTTACGAATGGAATGGTAAAGATGCTTTGGGTAACACTGTAGCCAACGATACTTATATTTACAAAATACAAGCAGGTAAAAATAGTACCAGCGGTAAAATTTTATTTAAAGGAAAGAATTAATTTTTTTTCAATTGAATCTTGAATTTAGTAAATAAAAAAAC
>JBEBIC010000349.1:0-2490 GCA_040080595.1 Bacteroidia bacterium
TGCGGAACAACTACTGCAGTTTTGTTTTTACTTACAAAATGTATAAACTCACTTTCGCCCACATCTTCGGCATTACTCATGGGTATGTATAGGTGCGAACCTGTAAGTGTGCGTGCACTTATATCAAATTTCATATCTTCTACGGGTCCAAATATGCGTGCATAGCCTTTGGCGTAGGCTTGTCCATAAAACATATCGTTTTGCGATGCTGTTAAATTTAAGCAATGCAAACGGTCGGTTTCCATTAACACGTCAAACTTAAACTTAGTAAAATAACTATGTGTAAGTGCAAATTGTGTTTTAGCGGTATTGCCAAACTCATCGGTTAGCGTGGCATTGGTGGCTCTAAAACCTGTTTCGTCTATGTTTATTTTATTGCTAAATGTGTAGTAGGTATTTAGGTAATCTACCTTAAAACCTGCATCAGTAGCGTTAAGTACGCCTTTCAAATACGGTTTTTTGGCACTCCCCAATAATTTTACACTACCTGCTACATTGCCCTTAATGTTGCTCAACACTCCATCAGTAAACATTTTAATAATAGATAATGGAGTTTGGGTTAATGTAAAATTAACATCAAACGCATCAGTTTTATTGGTGTAATAATAGCCGTTTATATCTATAGATTTTAAATCGTTGCGCACACACGTACCATCTATTACTACTGCACTGCGAGCATAATCATACGTTGAGTTTACTTTAAAATTACCCAACAATTCTTTGTTAATGTGCAACGAATCTAAGTTAATATCTGCCAGTACTTTTGCCTTATCATACACGTTGCTAAGTTTTACAGTACTGTTTAATATTCCTTTTAATGTTAGGTCTGCATCTTGCAAATAATCATTAAAATTAGCCGTATTAAAGTTTTTAATTTCCAATACTAATTCCTTACTCGGATTTTTTGCAAGTGTACCATTGGCTATTATTTGTTGGTTAGAATTATTTAACTGCGCCATAAAATTAGCAATAGTTACTCCGCTACTATCCAAGCGTACCAAGGTGTTGGGACTTATATTCCACACACTATCTGCAAGCGTAACCTGCGATGCTTGCAAGGTACAGTTTATAACATTGTTGGTTTCAAACTGTGCGCTACCTGTAATGTTGCCACTGTTTTTTACTTTGTAATTATTATCATACACAAAATTATAGTTAAGTATATTGTTAGTGGCAGCAGCAGTTAGCTTTACGTTTTTAAGTGCAATACTATCGGTTAGGTATATTGCATCTAAGGTGGTATAACTCTCTATTGCTTGATTATTGCGGGTTACAGAGCTATTTAAATTAGTAAACTTAATGTTTTGATACGTTATACTATTGCTCGTAGCTTGTACGTTTATGTCTTTTTGTTGTGCGTTGTAATTGCCGTGTAACTTACTGTTTACGCCTACTTTAAGGTCGGGCATTAGCCAATCGCATATAGGTTGTACGTTTTTAAACACTAGGTTATAATCAAATACATCGTTGGTTGGTTTTGATTTTAGTGTTTTAACTTGCTCAAAATTAGAGAGGTAATAATTAGCCAAGTTTTTAAACGATTCGGGCAATGTACTTAGCGTAAACGCACCATTTATATCAGCATCAAAAAACGAAGATTGTACGTTTATACTCCGTTCGTTTCTACCATAATTAAGTGCTGTTAGCGACAAGTTATTGAGTGCGTATTGTTTGTTATCAAACATCAACATTACGTTTAATAATTGTGCGTTACCTTGCGCATCGTCAATACTATTACCTGCAAAATGCACCGTACTACTGCCCGAAATTACGGTAGGTGCAATACCTGTGGTTAGGTGTGTTGTGTATAAATCTAACTTGGCTATGTCAGCAGTAAAATCAAGCGTTGGGAAACGTTTGGTATAATCTATACTACCGTCAAAATTAAGTTTAGCATTGGGGTCGTTGCTTATTAAATTTCCTTTAAAAACATTGCGTGCAAACGAACCTTTGGTGGTAATATCTTGGTACGAATAGTTGTTGTAATCCAAACGTTTTACATCGCCATCAAAAGTAAATTTGGCAGTTTTAGCATCAAATTCGTAGCCGTCAATTTCACCGCTCATGGTTATTAAACCTACATCATTTTGATTTAAAAGTTTACCAATGTTAAAATCGGTAGTACTTAATTGTCCTTTGTAAGTGGTGGTTTCTTTATCTAAATCGTATTTTATTTTGATGTCGGTAGTGGCGTTACCTAAGGCGGTAGTCAATTTACCAAAGGTTACAAAGTCATAATAAAAACCTGTGTAGTCGCCCTCGTAGGTAATAGTACCAAGCAATGCAGCGCCATCGGGCAAGCCAATCTGTTTTTTTTCGGTAAAGGGTGGAAGCGGTATTCCTTCAATATCTTTTTTGTTGGTAGTTAATTTTTTTATGCGGCAGTCAAACAATGTATTATTAGCATCGGGCAAACCTATCATGTGTATTTTGCCTATAAGTTGTGTGGCATCTCCAAACGATAAATCAATATTCTTAGCGTCAAAATCG
>JBEBIC010000350.1:0-2482 GCA_040080595.1 Bacteroidia bacterium
GTATATACACGATGCCAAGGCTTGTTGCTTTTGCTGATGCACCAAGTACGAATAAAAAAATGTTTGAAACGCTATTTTTTGTTGCTGATTTTCAAACATCATTTCCATTGTTTTTACTATTAAGTCGCTCTTAGACGCCTTACCTGTTTTATAGTCCAATATAGTAGCTATGCCATTGCGCATATCCAATCTATCGGCCTTGCCTGTAAGCTTTACAATAGTATCGTTTACCGTTAATTGGTGTTTTAAATCAGTTTCTATTTCGGCTATTACTAAGGTATTATTGGTGTTTAATTGGCTCAACTCAAAATCAAAATACTTACGTAGTTGGTACTCTATCGTATTTATTGTTATTAAATTTTCGCCACTATCATAACCTCTGTTTTTCTTAATAAGAAAATAGGCTTCTTTTATGGTTTTGGGCGTGTCTTTTTTAAGTTGCGCTATATCGGTTTTAGTAAGCTCTTTGCCCAAATAAGGTTTGGTTAATAATTCTATTGCCTGATGAAATATAGAGCCATAATCCTTACTATCTACTATGTCCGACAGTTCGTCTTCATCATATAATTTTTGTACGTATTTAAAATAAAACTGCAACGGACACGCTATATACGACGCAAATGCGGTAGGCGACATACCCTTACTTAATTTTTCTTTTACACCCTCCATTACATCGGGTGTTTTTTGTATAGTTATACTGTCGTTTATTGCACTATTTATATCATTAACCGAATAGTTAATTTTTTTATAATTAATGTTTTTGTTTACAGTTAGCAATTCATTTTCTATTTGAAGTATGAATCTGCTTTTTTCGTGCACTTCGTTATTGCTCTCTCCCTCAATATATAATAAGTGTGCACTAGTACATCTTTTTAACAAATGATAAAAATGGTACGAGAATATAGAATCGTTGTCGGCACTGCTATTCATGCCAAAATTAAGTTTTACATCATACGTTAAAAACGATGCTGCTCCGCCCTTAGCAGGTATTACTCCCTCATTAACTCCTACTACTATTACGTGCTTAAAATCGAGCATACGAGTTTCGAGTACGCCCATTATTTGCATACCTAACAACGGCTCTCCTCTAAACGTTACCGTCATACTATTAACCATTGAGTTAAAAAATAATAGTATATCATTATAACCAATCCCTACCAATTTATTGGTTTTTAATGTATCGTTTAATTGTAGTAATATACTTGCTATTGCTGATAAACACTCCGTATTAAAGCTATCAATTATGGCGTTGCTCTCTCCTATTTTATCTTTGATGTAAATTAATAAATTAACCAATGAGTTAATTTTATTTTCAACAGTATCTTCATCAAATAATGCGCTAAATAATGGCGTAATATTGCGTTCGGCTAACAGCTTGTGCAACTGCTCGGGTGTAATTTTAATTAAATTGTGAAGTATTAAATAGTCGTTAATTTCTTTATAATTACGCACTCCCAATACATGATTTTTAATTAACGAATGCGCAATAATTTCGGTAAAAAATGTATAATAAATGCCCTTTTTAGCGTTTTGGGTAGTGTTTTTAAATAACTTAAAAAACGAATTGCATAAGTGGTAGGCAATAGTAGCATTAACAGGATAGCCCATAGTTATGTTTAAATAATTTATGCGCTCTGGTAAGGCATATAACATGGGCAACAACATATTTTCTTGTGCCAACACTACTGCAATATCCGCTTGCTCTATTCCATCATCAACTAATTGGTTAATTAATTTATTAGTAATAGCTACCATATTAGCACCATTAGCTGCTGGATAAGTAGTTATATTTGTAGTGGTAGTGGCTAGCAAATTGGTTTTGCGCACTATTAATTCGGCGGGTAAATAAAGTGTGTTTGTTGCAAATATATCTCGTTGCATATAGGCTCTAAAGAACCGTCCAGCTTCGTGTTTATCGTTTTTGTAATAGTAATTATCAATATCCCACACAAACTTTACATTGCCTTGTTGTGCACACTTGGCTATAAGACGCTCTTCGCTTTTGGTAAAGGCATTAAACCCTACAAATACATACGTTGTATCGTTACCTAAATAAGTATTAACCAATTGGTCAAAATTTTCAAACGCATAATTAGCGGCTATGCTTTGTGTTACTGTTTGTTTTTCAATTAATGTTTTACGATACAGTTCAAACAAAGGGTGTAACGAATTCCAAAACTCAAAATACTTTTGCTGAAACTCCGTAAGTTTATCTGCCGCAAAGCCATACTGTGGCGTCCATTGTTCTATGGCTTTAACCTCTGTTAAATAATTAAATATAGCCTTAGCAGGCACAGCGTGTTTTTCTATATCGTTAAAATCGTTGAGGGCTACATTACCCCATTTAGCAAACTCCACAAAGGTTTGCTCGGGTTTAAGTTGTAAGTGGCAAGCATACAATTCCATTAAAGCCTGCAAATTATCTATACTTTTGAGTTGCGCTGTGGAGTAAATAAACTCCTCAATGGTACTGTAATTAGGC
>JBEBIC010000351.1:0-2470 GCA_040080595.1 Bacteroidia bacterium
TAATAGTGTAGGTACACGATTTTTGAAATTAGAAGTAAACGAACCTGACAACAACACCGCGACAGGTAAACTACTGGCATTAAATTGTTCTTGCTTGAGCGGTGTAGTAGCTTGCCCCAAGCCAATGCGGGCGGGCGTTGTAACTACTCTACTAAATACTGATGATGTGAGTAATATTTGTTTACTTACATTTGGTACAGGCAGTGTATCTATGGTTGATGCAAACTCTAGTTTTACGGCGTTTAGGTTGTTTACTAATGGGTGTTTTACAGTTTGGAATATCAAGGGCATATACATCCAAGGGTACATACGTGTTTGTGGTTGATTGCCCACATAGCCCGATACTATTGGTATTACAGCACATTGCATATCTTGCAACACGTTGTGGTTTATGCGCACACCATATCTAAACAATTGGTCGTCGAGGTTGGTTTGGTTAGCTACCACCATACTTGCTGTGCTGGCACTAAGGCTATCCATGCTTGCGTAAGCGCCGTCAATTAACCAAACCACTTTACCTCCGCCCATAATGTATTGGTCTATTACAAACTTGTCTTTTTCGGTAAATGCACTGTCGGGAGCTGCTATTACTATGGCTTTGTACTTGTTAAGCGCACCTAACTTTCCGTTTATTTGTACACGTTTAATATCATAATATTCACGTACCGAACCCGCTAAATCGTTGGTTTCTTGTCGAGATAATTCTCCGTGTCCTTCCAAAAAACCAACTATTGGGCGGTCGTTTTGGTCTATTACCTTGCGTAGTGCGTTAGTAATTTCGTACTCTAAATCATTAATAGAATTATTGAGCATAACCTCAGGCGATGCACCAACCATGCTTTTGAGCAATTGTATGGGTATTTCTCGGTTTTGATACGTAAGTAATGCACCAGGAAATATTATTTGTTGTTGCTGTCCGTTATCGCTGTTGGTTTGTAAGTTGGTGGGCTGCAAGCCTTTCTTAGCAAGGTTTTCGTATATTTCGTTGCGTTGTTTTGGGTCAGTACTTTCTGACGGATTAATAAATTCGTACTGTACATTATCTCCCGCTATTACTCTAAATTCATCTAACATTTCCTTTGTTTCGTTTCGCAAACGCTGGAAACCTGCAGGAAAATCGCCATCGAGATACACACGCACATACACCACATCGGTAACTTTGCCCAACAATTGCTTAGATGCTGGCGAAAGCGTGTAACGTTTCTCCGCAGTTAAATCAAACCGATGAAACACATATTGCCCCAACACATTAGTAATTACTATTATTACCAACAGTAGCGCAAATTGCGTAAGGTGTTTTTGTTTTATTTTGTTCATTTTTTTAGCTATTAGATATAAGATGATAGATTGGGAGACGTGGTGTATAAAAAACCACCCCGCCCTAAAGGGCACCCCTCAAGAGGGGAATTCGTGGCGGGATTGTGTTATGTTATATTTAGGGCATTAAATAATGTGTTTTAAGTTGTTGAACAGTATTGTATATAATGGGGCACATATTGTAAAATTCCATAATGCGTTTATATCTGTATTTGAAATTGGGTTTGTACAAGTTTGGAAAATCCGCACAGGACAAGGGGCGCAGACTATATACTGTACATTTATCATTGGTTAAAAACGCACACGGTTTGTTTTTAAAATGGCAATTTTCGCTCGTTGCATTGGGGTTATCTGCGTATTTGTTTTTAAAGTCTTGTGGCGTAATAGTAAGCTGTTGAGCAAGCGCATCTATCTCTTCTGGTTGTAAATCGGGGTGCAATGTTTTACAACAATTAGCGCAAGTGGTACAATCTATTTGTGCAGTAACTGCGGTTGCTATGGTAGTTACAAAAGCATCAACGTCTTGTGTGGTGTGTTGCATAAGCGTTTTGCGCAACAGTGCATTTTGGGTGTGATGTAGCGCAGCGTTAGTTTTTATGTACTCTAAATTAGTAACAATATTCATACTCATTTGCCCAACTTATTTTTTAATGCGCGTAGCATTTTGCGACACAAACGATTCCCAATTATTATAGCTTTTGCCTGCGCCCATCATTGTTTTGTTTTGATAATGATGGCACAACGCAACCGCCAAACCATCAGTAGCGTCTAGGTTTTTTGGTATTTCGGTAATGTAACCTTGCTTTAGCATCATCATTGCCAATTGTTCTTTGGTGGCATTACCGCCTCCTGTTATTGCCATTTTTATTTTGCGAGGCGCATACTCATACACAGGTAAGTTTTTTTGCAACGCTGCAGCCAAAGCCACGCCCTGCGCACGTCCTAGCTTTAGCATAGATTGTACGTTCTCTCCAAAAAAAGGAGCTTCGGCTGCTACCTCATGTGGTTCGTATTCTTCTATAAGGGCTGTTATTCGCCTAAAAATCATATTTAATTTAGCAAAATGGTCGTCTAGTTTACTTAGCATTAGCACGCCGTGCGTAAGTACTTTTATAGAGTTTCCTTCGCACACAATAATGCCATAGCCCATAAT
>JBEBIC010000352.1:0-2469 GCA_040080595.1 Bacteroidia bacterium
TACTACAAAGCCCGCCAATACTACTACTGGAGCAAGTGTAATGCGTGTAAAACTAAACATATCGTTATATACAAACTCGTTGGGGTTAGCAGGTTTACCGCCCGACATAAGTATAAAACCTAGTACTATAAGCGCTATTGCACCTACTAATAGTTGATAATTACGTTTTCCAAATACAAATTCGTTGCTGGCGTGTGTTACTTTGTTATTCATTGTGATCGTTTTTTTTGTTTTAAATTAATTAGGTTAGTAAAAGTACTCATCTTACTAACGCAAAAATGCTAGCGAGCGTATAAATCTTCGAAACTTAATTTTAAATATTTACGCAGTGCAAAATAAGTACTTAACACGGATATTACACAACCCAAACCCAAAATAATTAATGCTACTATCAATGCTATATCAATATCAGTAATAGTAAAAAAATTAGGGGCTTGCATATATATATAATACATAGCACCACTAATGCTTGCAATGGCAAGTATAGCGCCTATTAGCCCATTAATAATACCTCGTACAAAAAATGGCTTGTGTATAAACCCTTGTGTTGCACCTACTAATTGCATGGTTTTAATTAAAAAACGCTTGGCATATATGTGCAGTCGTATGGTGTTATTAATAAGTGCAATGGCTATAATTAATAGCAAAGCGCTAAAGCCAAGCAATATAAACGATATGCGCTTAGCATTAGCATTTACTACATCTATGAGCGATTTTTGGTAATATACTTCTTTTACCAAAGGATTTTTCATAAGTTGATTTTCTATGGCTTTTATGCTGTCGTTGTTGGCATAGTCTGCTTTTAAGCGTATGTCTATTAAATCATTTAACGGATTATATCCCAAAAACGCAACAAATTGTTCGCCGCCCAGTTCTTTTTGCAAATCTTTGGCTGCTTCTTGCTTACTTACGTAATTGGCAGTTTTAACATAGTTGGTTACGTCCAATAGTTTTTTAAAATTGGTGGCTTCGGCTACATTGGTACTGTCTTTTAAAAAAACGGATATGCCTATGTTTTCTTTTACATAAGTAGATAAACGGTGCGTGTTGAGTACCAATAAACTTACTATTCCTAATACAAATAACACTAGGGTTATGCTTATAATTACTGATATATTGCCTGTGCGTTGCGTGGTACGTGGTTGTTTTGCCATTATACTAATTAATGTTTTTTAAATTTTAGTTAAAGGTGTATAATTACACGTTACCCCTGCTGTAGAACTATTGATATTTATGAAAAAACGAATGTTCATAATTGTTGCCCAGTATTGTTATTGGGGTTGGTTTGAAATTTACTTTAGATAAATAATTATTAAACATAAAACTATCCCTCTACTATGAAACACATTTTATTTTACAGCAGCTTACTATTTTTAGCATCGTGCGTAAGTTCAAAGCAATTTAAAGAAACCGAAAAGCAACGTATTACCTGCCAAGAGGAACTAAAACAGCTTAAAGCCAATGGTGTAGATGCCGAGAGTAAAACACGTGAGTTGGAAAATAAAAACATTGCACTTACGGTAACAGCATCGGCACTTAAAAAAGATTCGGCTGCTAAGACCAACAGAATTAAGGGTTTGGAAGATGATTTGAAAAAAGCACAAGCTGATTACGAAACTATTGGGCGTAAAAATAAAGACTTGCTAAACGGTAACGATAGCGAAAATAAAAAATTGATGAGCAACTATCAGCAGTCGCAAGAAGAATTGCAAAAGCGTGAAGATGAGCTAAAATTAAAAGAAAAAAAGTTAGCCGCTGAGCAACAAAAACTAAGCGTAGCCGAAAAAAACTTAAACGAAACACAAGCTACACTTAAAACCAGAGAAGCTCGTATTGAAGAATTAGAAGCTATATTAAAGCAAAAAGACAATGCCGTAAACGAAATAAAACGTAAGGTACAAGCTGCTTTAGTTGGGTTTGAGGGTAAAGGATTAACAATTAGCCAAAAAAACGGAAAAATATATGTTTCGTTGGACGAATCCTTATTGTTTGCATCGGGCAGTACAGCCGTAGAAACCAAAGGTGTAGATGCGCTTAAAAAATTGGCAAAAGTATTGGAACAAAACAACGACATAAACGTAATGGTAGAAGGACATACTGACGATGTGCCAATGAACGGAAAAGGCGATATAAAAGACAATTGGGACCTCTCGGCAATGCGCGCTACAAGCATAGTAAAAATTATAACTACCAATAGCAACACAAGCCCTGTACGCCTTATAGCTGCTGGACGTGGAGAGTTTTTACCTTTAGATAAAGATAAGACAGCTGATGCTCGTCGCACTCGCCCTGACCGGCTGCGGGCCTGCCGAGACCGGGCCCACCTTCCCCATCGAGCTCTACGTCAGCGCCGGCTTGAACGATCAGCTCTCGGCCTTCCAGGTCTCGCTGGTGAAGAGCGGGAGCGGCCTCGACTGCGTCACCGTGCAGAAGAGCTGCATCAAGGACCAGGTCGACGCCACGCGCTTC
>JBEBIC010000353.1:0-2468 GCA_040080595.1 Bacteroidia bacterium
ATTTAGTAATAGGCGATATGCTAGAGCTAGGCACAACAAGCGGTGCAGAGCATTTGGCAATAGGTAAATATATTGCAAAACTAAAACTCAACAACGTATATTTATTTGGCACCGAAAGCCTACACACACTAAAAGGTTGTGGGGCAGTAGTTAAAAACAAAAAACATTACGATAACAAAACCACTCTTGCTCACGATTTATTAAAACTACTACAGCCCAATGATATTGTGTATGTAAAAGGCTCTCGTGGTATGCTTATGGAAGAGATTACTACCTATTGCAAAGCAAAATTAGAAACGGAGTAACGGCTAGTAAACTATTTTTAGGTTTTATATTTATACAAATAATAGTAATTTAGTACCATTAAAAATTTAAAACAATAAACAACAACATAACCATGATGAACTTTGTAACTTGGATTTGCCGCATATTAGTAGGCGTATTATTTATTATTTCGGGCTTAATTAAAGCCAACGACCCTATTGGTTTTTCAATAAAACTAAACGAATATTTTACCGTATTTGGTATGGAATGGCTACACCCTATTACGGTAGGCTTATCTATGTTTATATGCGTGTTTGAAGTAGCGTGTGGAGTAGCGGCTATTACTGGTTTTAAAGCCAAACTCAATAGTTTATTGCTATTATTAATGATTGTGTTTTTTACCTTTCTTACATTTTACTCTGCTTACTTTAACAAAGTTACCGACTGTGGTTGCTTTGGCGATGCCATTAAACTTACACCTTGGCAATCGTTTACTAAGGACATAGTATTACTTATATTAATACTACCAATATTTATAATGCGCAACAAAATAAAAGACGCATTGCCTGCCAAGTTAAATTTTACGGTAGTAACTTTAGCTACCGTGCTAGCTACAGCATTTACTATGTACTGTTATATGCACTTGCCTGTTAAAGATTTTAGACCGTATGCTATAGGTAAAAATATTTTAAAACAAATGGAAGTGCCTGAAGGTGCGCCAGTAGATGTGTATGCAACTATTTTAAAATATAAAAATCTTAAAACCAATGTAGTAAAAGAGTTTACACAAGACGAATATATGAAATCTAAACTATGGGAAGATACTCTTACGTGGGCTTGGGACACTACTATAAGTAAGCTCGTAAGCAAAGGTTATACGCCACCTATACACGATTTTAAAATACAAAGTCAGGACGGTAGTACCGATTATACCAACGATATACTTACTACCAAAGGCTATACTTTTTTGGTTATATGTTATGATATTACCAAAACTACTACTGCCGTACAAGCCAACATTAACGCACTTGCACAAGGTTTACAACAAGCCAACGTACCTATATATGGTATATCAGCATCGCCATATAGTTTGGTTGATAATTTTAGACACGAGCATCAAATAATGTATGACTATTATAGTTGCGATGAAACTGCTCTTAAAACAATGATACGTAGTAACCCAGGTATTATATTACTTAAAGAGGGTACTGTTGTAAATATGTGGCACGCCAACGATGTGCCTACTATTAAGGACATACAAGCTACTTACTTAGCTAAATAAGCGCATAGATGTTTAGGTACTTATTACGCAAAATTTGGTATGGTTTTTTTGTATTGCTGGGCGTAGTATGCGTAGTGTTTTTATTGTTTAATGTACTACCAGGCGATCCAGCACGTATGATGCTTGGCCAACGTGCAGACGCAGCATCTATTGACGCTATTAACAAAGAACTAGGGCGCGACAAATCATTAACCGAACAGTTTTTAATGTATGCTAACGACCTCTCGCCAATATCTTACCACGACACTAAAGACAAAAGTAGTTTGTTGTATTTTAGTACTGATAAATATGCAAGTAGTGCACAATTGCTAACGTTGAGTAATAATAAAATTATTATTTTAAAATACCCTTACTTGCGTCGCTCGTACCAAACTAAGCGCAAAGTAGCCGATATTATATTTGAAGCTATGCCCGAAACATTTGCTTTGGCGCTTGCAGCAATAGTATTTGCAAGCGTAATAGGTGTAGCACTAGGTATTGTATCCGCCATATACAAAGATACGTGGATAGATACCTCTACCTTGGTAATGGCGGTGTTGGGCATGAGCGGGCCATCGTTTTTTATTGGAATAATAGTAGCGTGGGTATTTGGGTTTATATTAAGCGATTATACAGGCTTAAATATGACAGGTAGTTTATATTCCATTGATCCATTTGAAGGCGAACAACTCGATTTAAAAAACATAATACTACCTGCTATAACCCTTGGTATAAGACCATTAGCTGTAATTATACAGCTTACCCGTAACTCGTTGTTAGATGTACTCTCGCAAGACTTTATACGCACTGCTACCGCCAAAGGATTAGCCAACAGTACCGTAATTATAAAACACGCATTGCGCAATTCGCTCACGCCTGTTATTACAGCTATATCGGGTTGGTTTGCCTCGTTGCTGGCAGGCTCGGTGTTTATAGAGTATGT
>JBEBIC010000354.1:0-2457 GCA_040080595.1 Bacteroidia bacterium
CAAGACTACAAAACATATTTTTTGTTTTTTGTAATTAATGGCAAACGAGTGGGGTTTAATTACAACATCATTCGCTTGGTTAAGCTCTATTTTTTATGCGTAAATATTCCTTTGGAATATTAATAGGTATTACTTACTTTCGGCACATAATTAAATGCGCTGCAGGTGCATTGTGTTTAAAATTTCAATTAAATAACTATCCTATAAATGAAACTTACCAATCGTTCCAAAATAGTTTCTAATAAAGAAATGACCTTTAGCGAAAAGCTATATGTACCCGCCATTGCAAGCGGTATGGTTACTACTATAAAACATTTGTTTAAGAAAAAAGTTACAGTGCAATACCCCGAACAACTACGTCCTATGGCACCAGTGTATCGTGGGCAACACGTACTAAAGCGCGATGATGCAGGGGCCGAACGCTGTACTGCTTGCGGTATGTGCGCGGTGGCTTGCCCTGCCGAAGCCATAACAATGCAAAGTGCCGAACGCAAAAAAGGCGAAGAAAAACTATACCGCGAAGAAAAATATGCCGCTACTTACGAAATAAATATGTTGCGCTGTATATTTTGCGGACTGTGCGAAGAGGCTTGCCCTAAGGAGGCAATATTCCTAACCGACCGTATAGTAGATACCGAATACAACCGCAAAAACTTTGTGTATGGTAAAGATAAATTGGTTGAAGAAATGGACAATAGAATTGATGTAACTAAGCGTCAAACGGTTGATGTAGCTGCTTTTAAACAGGAAACAGGCACTAAACACAACGAGCTATTTAACGCCAACAAAATTCAAAGTAAAAGTCATCATTAATACGCATTAATATTATAAATCTCATTAATTACACAACATGACTACCTTATTATTTTACATTTTTTCAATCTTAACTATTGTAAGTGCAATAGGCGTAGTATCGTCCAAAACACCTATTAATAGTATATTGTCGCTTATAGCTACGTTCTTTTTTATTAGTTGCCATTATATATTACTCAACGCACAATTTTTGGGCATAGTAAATATGATAGTGTATGCAGGCGCTATTATGGTGTTGTTTTTATTTACCATAATGTTGCTTAATCTTAATAAAGATAGCGAACCTCAACACAATAATTTTATAAAAATGGGAGCTGTAATAGCTTCGGGAATGTTGCTAATAGTGTTGTTGAGCGCATTTAAAGATACCATAAACATTAACCACAATACGTTAGCGGTAGTGCATGTAAACCAAGTGGGCTTGTTGCAAAACTTAGGTACGGTATTGTTTACTAAGTTTTTAGTTCCGTTTGAAATTTCGTCGGTACTATTTATTGCAGGCGTAGTAGGCGCAGTAGTATTAGGAAAAAAAGAAATAGGCGAATAATTTATTTTACACATTGTTATAATTTACACCATGAATACATTTTTAACCACCTTACCCGCAGTTCCCATAAATAGTTACATAGCACTAAGTGCCATACTGTTTTGCATAGGTGCATTAGGCGTTATGATACGTCGCAACATTATTATTATGCTTATGTGCATAGAGTTAATGCTTAATTCGGTAAACTTATTGCTTACTGCATTTTCAGCATTTAAAGGCGATGCCGACGGACAAGTATTTGTATTTTTTGTAATGGCAGTAGCCGCCGCCGAAGTAGCAGTAGGCTTAGGTATTATAGTAATGATATACCGCAACACATTTAGCATAGATATAGATAGACTAAGCGAACTGAAAAATTAATTCAATAAAAAATAGCGACTTATAGGTCGCTATTTTTTTATACAAATGCTCTTGAAACTCTATAAACAGTTGGCTGTGTTGCCCAACAACAGGTATTTGTTTGTGAGTAATAATGGTGCATAACGTTTTGGGGCTTGGCGAAGGTGGAATTAGAGGCACAAATGCTTAAATTTAGCACTAAAGCCCCACTTTTGCCCAACCTTTGTTAGATGTTCGTTGTTTTTCTTTGTCTAAATTTATACGTTATTTTTTGGGTCAAACTTTACCATCCATTCAATACCAAATTTATCTCTAAACATAGCAAAATAAGTCCCGTCTGGATTTTCGTCCATAGGCATTTCAATTTGTCCGCCTGCTGAAAGACCATTAAATAACTTATAAGCCTCTTCTTTACTTTCGGCAGTAATTGCAATTTTACTTCTATTTTCGTTTTCATCTACTCGCCCCATCATTTCTGGGGTATCATTTGCAAATAAATAGTTTTGTCCAATAGGCAATGCAATGTGCATTATTTTATTTGCCTCTTTATCCGATACTGGGAACTCCTCACTTGCAATGTCTTTGAATCGGACAATTTTTAAAAACTCTCCGCCAAATACAGATTTGTAAAAATTGAATGCCTCTTCGGCATTTCCATTGAAATTAATGTGAGGATTGATAAGTGCCATAATTTTTTGTTTTTTTAACTGTTACTTTATTGTTTGTTTCTGTTCGTTCTAAAATGATGTCTAACGTTT
>JBEBIC010000082.1:0-10894 GCA_040080595.1 Bacteroidia bacterium
ATTGTGTATAACTGATTATTTTGCAGCTAAAAACTCAGCTACTTTATCATTAGGTACTACTTCGCTTCTAAAAGCAAATGCACCTGTTTTTGGTGATTTTATTAATTTAATAACTTTAGTAAAATCTTTACTTCCCGCTTTTTGAAGCGATGCTACTACTTTCTTTGCCATAACTCTTTATATTTTAAAGTATTAATTATTTAATTTCTTTGTGAACAGTAACTCTTCTCAATATGTTATTGAATTTTTTTAATTCAATACGATCAGGAGTGTTTTTTTTGTTCTTAGTAGTAATGTAACGAGATGTTCCTGGTTTACCACTTTCTTTGTGTTCTGTACATTCAAGTATAACTTGAACTCTATTCCCTTTTTTTGCCATTGTGTTTGTTAATTATTTATTTTGTGCAAATGTATTTATATTTTTTGTTTTAACAAGTACAAATGTAAGTAATTATTTAACATACCACTACTTTCATTGCTATTCAATTCATTATTTTTCAACAAAAAAATAGTACTTTTGTATTTACTATTTAAAACCGTACAAATTTACACCAAATAATTTACTAATCTTATGAAATTAACCCTTGCCTTTGCATCATTACAACTAATAATAGTAAGTGTATTTGCACAAACCAAAGCACCTGTAAAAACGCCTGCTACCAAAGCCCTCGCTAAAGCTACCACTATAGTGTGTAAGTTGCGTTGCAAGGCCGAATTTACTACCGATGTTGATGTTTTTTATACCTATAAAGAAAAAAAATCGGTACTTATAAAGGCCAACAAACCTTACAAAACTATACTACTGTGTGGCGAAAATAAAATTGAAATTGAAGATGCTAACAAATCAAAACTTACCAAAATAATAACCGTAACCGATACTATGCCTAAAAAAATAACGGTAGAATATTTAGGGAAAGATAAGTTTATTGAATATGTACGCGAAAATAATGTGGCAATGCTAGAACTTTCATTAAAAAAACACCCCGAATTAGCTGATAATAGAGGAGATGAATTAGATGTACACCCTGTAACCGTAGCTACTGAACGTGGTAATGTAGCGGCGCTTAAACTATTGTTAGACAAAGGCGCACGTATTAATCCGCCTGCCGAGTTTAACCCAATACACAGTGCTATTATTAACAATAAGTACGATGTATTTAAACTATTATTGGAACGTAAGGGCAATATAAACGCTAAAGACCCACAAAACTGGACGCCTTTGCACTTTGCGGTTAAATATAACCGAACGCAGTACATTAAAGATTTGATAGCCGCAGGTGCAAAACTTAACGAGCGCAATAATGATGGCGACACCCCTTACAAAATGGCGTTGGAAACTGCACAACTAACCATTGCCGATGAATTAAAGGAAAAAGGAGCTATTGAATAATCAATAACTCCTTTCAAAAAAAACTATCATTTAGTATATTACAACTTCACCAACATATCGTACAACATAGCCACAGCAAGCGAATCGGCGGTGCAGTAGCTAACTAAGGTATCTTGCATTTCTATTATTTTAAACATATCGGTTTCGGTTTGCAAGTCTTCGTACATGGTTAATGCCTGTGCGCCAGTTTGTATATTGCACAATTGGTAGGGGTTAGGGTTGAGTAATACCTCTGCTAAGTTTTTTAATTTTAGCGAGCCTTGCATTTTTTTATTGTAGTACCAACGCTTGTCAAATATAGTTTTCATATCTACCATTTTGTTTTTAATGGCAGTAATTTCGGGGGTTAGCTGAGGTTGTGCGGCTATGCAAAAATTAAGCACACTGTGTTCCAAGCCAGTATCATACACTACTAATGTATTAAACTGTTGGGTATGTTGTATTAAATGTTGTACAAATACCAAAGTAGGATCTATGCCAGTAGGCGCTATGTATGCGGTGTGCAACAGCTCGGCTTTGGACGATAACTTGTGGTGCATACTATACAAAAACGGCAATTGCTGATACGCCTTATGCCCTGTAAACAAAGGAACTGCGGGCATCATTACTTCAAAATCTATGAATGCTAACGGATAATTAAATCCACTTATAAAACGCTTAATTTCGTTGGTGTTGAGTATTGTTTTATTGTTTACAACAGCATCTATTTGTATTTTTTGATTAACGCTCAATGCCTCGTCGTTAGCGAGGTCGGTCATGTGCATTTTGCCTTTGTTGTAATATTCTACCTTTTGTGCTATACTCATTTCGCTAATTTCAAATACGCTATCGGTTGGTAAATATTTCCAACAGGTATTTTTAAAATCGCAGGTATAAGGCGCAAAACAATGTGTACCTATATCAATAGTTGGAATGTTGGCGCCACCTACTACTGCGGTAAGTTGGCTTATATTTTTGGCTATGTTATCCCATTGTTGTAGAGCTTCCATTTTTACACTTTGCTTTTTAAACAAGGAGTGTAAGTCCAATTTCTTATCCATAATGTATGCACCATTCATAGTTACTAAAAAAATATCGTGCAACTCGGGCAAACAATTTTTAATAACATAAAACTGCAAAGCCGCATCGTTTATGTAGGTTGGAGTGGTTTTAAGCGAGCTTTTTACTTCGTAAGCATACCATTTGCCGTTATCATAGTTTAAAATATCTATCATAACCAACGTGCCATTGTATATAAACGTAGCTTCGTATAAGGTAGTAATACCAGCGGCTATGGCCTGTTGGGTTTGCAATTGTGCTGCAGCATAGTCGTACTTTTTTACTACTATTTCTTTTCCCTTGGGGAATAATTGTTGTGCGAGTTCGCCTACTTTGTGCCCTCGGTTAAATAATGCTTTTTGCTCTGCCGATATTTTGTCGCGCCACTCAGGAAAATGTTTGGTAAGAAACAATGCTTTGTGGCATTGCAGGCCTTTTATGTAGGTAGATTTACTTAATATATGTTTTGCCAATGGTAATGGAGTAATTTTAATAATGTGTTATTTTTTTTGCTAAAGATAATGATATAAGTAATTGCAATTAGTTATTACTACATTTTTCACTTATCTACATTTTATAGTAAACGTAATTCCAATTGTAAATAGTCCAAATTTTCTATCTCAAAATATTCACATCTTGGTGGCTGAACGGATAGTGTCATTTAGTTAAGTCATAAGTATTTTAAAACCATTGAGTTATAACATGTTTTACAAAAATAGCAAAAATCCAACACGTTATTTTAGTATAAACTTACCAAACATTAAGGGCTACATATTATGTAGCCCTTAGTCGTTGTAGGTAAATTTTTATTACTTATTATTCTGCGTTAGTTGCATCTTCGTCCGTATCTTCTTCTGCATCATCAGTATCGGTGGCTTCGTCTTCAATGGCTAAGTTAGCTAGGTTTACGGCTACAGCATTACCATTTTCGTCAAGCGTTGGTGCTACTGCTATAGGATTACCATTTTCGTCCAAAGTAGCTACAAATACAGGATTTCCGTTTTCGTCCAGTTCTACTTCTTCCTCGTGGTCCACTTGTGTAATAGACGCTATAGAATCGGTTTCGCCTAAGTTTATTAAGCGTACACCTTGCGTGTTGCGCCCCATAATACGTAATGATGCTACTGCTAAGCGTATCGTAATTCCGCTACGGTTTATTATTACTAAATCGTGCGTGTCGTTTACGTTTTTAATAGCTACAAGCGTACCTGTTTTATCAGTTACATTTATGGTTTTTACACCTTTACCGCCACGTTTGGTTACACGGTATTCGTCTATATCGGAGCGTTTACCATATCCTTTTTCCGATAGTACTAATACGTTTGATGTGGCTATGTCTTTA
Source organism: Bacteroidia bacterium (assembly GCA_040080595.1). GTDB lineage: Bacteria > Bacteroidota > Bacteroidia > UBA4408 > UBA4408 > JACMRI01. Next base: position 3,771 of record JBEBIC010000082.1, read on the forward strand.
ATACCAATCATACCTATTACCTCGTCCTTATCGTCTTCAAGGGTTATACCACGCACACCCGAAGCATTACGCCCCATTGAGCGCACACCGCTTTCGTTAAAACGTACTACTTTACCTGCTTTGGCTGCTAGCATTATCTCATCAGTGCCCGATGTTAATATTGCTTCTAATAGCGTATCGCCTTCGTCTATTGTAATGGCGTTAATACCATTGGCACGAGGACGAGAGTAGGCTTCTAGGGTTGTTTTTTTAATTGTACCGTTTTTAGTACACATCATTATAAAGTTACTGTTTAGGTACTCTACGTCTGATAGGTTGGTAACATTTATAAACGCTTTTACTTTATCGTCAGGTTCTATGTTTATAAGGTTTTGTAATGCACGTCCTTTGGTTGTTTTTTCGCCCTCAGGTATTTCATATACTTTAAGCCAAAAACATTTTCCTTTCTCGGTAAACAACAATAAATAATTGTGTGTTGATGCTACAAATAAGTGTTCAATAAAATCTTCGTTGCGTGTAGCAGCACCACGTGAGCCACGTCCACCACGATTTTGCACTTTATATTCGGTAAGTAATGTACGTTTTACATAACCAGCGTGCGATATGGTTATTACTACCGTTTCGTTGGCTATTAAGTCTTCCATATTCATTTCGCCCGAGGCAAATTCTATGGCAGTACGGCGTGGGTCGGCATATAGGCGTTTCATTTCGGTAAGCTCATCTGTTATAATTTGCATACGTACATCTTCGTTGGCTAATATGTTATTCAAGCGACCTATTAACGCCATTAATTCGTCAAATTCGTTTTTAAGTTTATCGTACTCTAGTCCTGTTAAAACACGCAAACGCATTTCCAATATGGCACGTGCTTGTATATCGCTTAACGCATATTTTTGTATTAATTCTTCACGTGCTGCATCAGGTGTATTTGATGCACGAATTATTTTTATTATTTCGTCAATATGGTCTAAGGCTATTAATAAACCTTCTACTATATGCTTACGTTCTTCGGCTTTGCGCAATTCGTAAGTGGTACGGCGTACTACTACTTCGTGGCGGTGCTCAACAAAGTTGGATATTAAATCCTTCATGTTTAACTGCTGCGGACGACCTTTTACCAACGCAATATTATTTACACTAAAGGTAGATTGTAGCTCAGTGTATTTAAATAATTTGTTTAGCACTACGTTAGCAATAGCATCGCGTTTTAAGTCAAACACTACACGTAAGCCCTCTCTATCGCTCTCGTCGCGTATATCGCTTATGCCTTCTATTATTTTTTCGTTTACCAATTCGGCAGCACGTTTTATTAAATCGGCTTTGTTTACCTGATACGGAATTTCGTGTATAATTATTTGTTCCTTACCTGTTTTTGATATTTCAATACTTGTTTTTGAACGCAATACAATACGACCACGACCAGTTTCAAACGCTGAGCGTACACCTTCGTAGCCATATATAATACCTCCAGTTGGGAAATCGGGGGCTTTTATGTATTGCATCAATCCTGCTACATCTATTTCGTTGTCGTTAATGTAAGCAATGGTGGCGTCAATAGCTTCGCCCAAATTGTGGGGTGCCATATTGGTAGCCATACCTACGGCAATACCCGACGATCCATTTATAATTAAGTTAGGAACTTTGGCAGGTAATACGGTAGGCTCTTCAGTTGTGTCATCAAAATTCAAACGAAAATCAACTGTTTCTTTTTCAATATCCAACAACATTTCTTCAGCTATTTTGCGCAAACGAACCTCTGTGTAACGCATTGCTGCTGGCGGGTCGCCGTCCATTGAGCCAAAGTTACCTTGCCCATCAACCATCATATAACGTAAATTCCAACTTTGCGCCATACGCACCATAGCATCATATACTGATGTATCGCCGTGTGGGTGGTACTTACCTAACACTTCTCCTACTATACGTGCTGACTTTTTGTATGCTGTATTAGACCTTACGCCTAAGTCCAACATACCATATAATACCCTGCGGTGTACTGGTTTTAAACCATCACGTACATCGGGCAAAGCCCTTGATACTATTACGGACATTGAATAATCAATGTACGCCGTTTTCATTTCCTCCTCTATGTTTATAGATATAATTCTGTTACCTTCTTCTGCCATTTGTTCAGTTGTTTATTAGTTAGCATACCTTTTGCTAAAAACTTGCCGTGAAAGTACATTTTTTACAACCAACCACAGCATTTGTATCGTATATATTTTGAACAATTTAACCAAATAAGCTGTTAATAAAATCAATTAACAAACAATAGTTACCACTTATCTAACTAATATATTTGATACTAATAAGTTGTGGATATTTAACTAATTTAACACTACTAAAAACGAGAACTAATGGAAGCAAAATTTTCACCCAAGGTTAAAGAAATTATAGGCTATAGCCGTGAAGAGGCTATGCGCCTAGGGCACGACTATATAGGCACAGAGCACATGGTATTGGGCATAATTAGAGATGGCGAAGGAGTAGCAATAAAAACGCTACAAAACTTTGGCATAAACCTACAAGAACTGCGCAAACAAATAGAACAAAACACCAAAGTAAACAGCAAAATAACTGGTAACTTGGTAAACATACCCCTAATAAAACAATCTGAACGTGCATTAAAATTAACGTACTTAGAGGCAAAAGCATTTAAAAGTGAAACCATAGCACCTGAACATTTGGTGCTGGCAATACTTAAAATTGAAGACTCTTTGATGGTTACTTTACTAGCACGTTATAACGTAACTTATGATAATTATAGAATGGCATTAGAAGAAAACATGAACTCATTTGGTGATGATACCCGAATAGAATTCCCAACAAACAAGCGTGCTGTGGACGATGACGGCGATGATGACGCATTTGCAAACAGTCAAAAAGCACAAGCCCCAAAACCAGGCGAAAGCAAATCTAAAACACCTGTGTTAGATAATTTTGGGCGAGACTTAACCAAAGCTGCCGAAGATGGTAAACTAGACCCAGTAGTGGGACGTGAAGCAGAGATAGAGCGCGTATCGCAAATACTATCTCGTCGTAAGAAAAACAATCCTATACTTATAGGCGAGCCAGGTGTGGGCAAATCGGCAATTGCGGAAGGTTTAGCTTTGCGCATAGTGCAACGCAAAGTATCGAGAGTATTGTTTGGTAAACGTGTGGTAACGCTTGATTTAGCAAGCCTTGTAGCTGGTACAAAATATCGTGGACAGTTTGAAGAGCGTATGAAAGCCGTAATGAACGAGCTAGAAAAATCGCCTGATGTAATATTGTTTATTGACGAAATACACACCATAATAGGGGCAGGCGGAGCAAGCGGAAGCATGGACGCAAGCAACATGTTTAAACCTGCATTGGCACGTGGCGAATTGCAATGTATTGGTGCTACTACCTTAGACGAGTACCGCCAACATATTGAAAAAGATGGTGCTTTAGAACGTAGATTTCAAAAAGTAATAATAGAGCCTGCAACCATTGAAGAATCTATAGAAATACTTACCAACATAAAAGATAAATACGAAACGCATCATAACGTAACTTATACGCCTGAGGCTATAAAAGCTTGTGTATTGCTTACGCAGCGTTACATGAGCGACCGCCACTTACCTGATAAAGCCATAGATGCTTTAGACGAAGCGGGCTCACGTGTGCACATTAAAAACATAAATGTACCTAAAGCTATTATTGATGTTGAGAAAGAAATTGAAGACATTAAAATAGAAAAAAACAAAGTAGTACGTAGCCAAAAGTATGAAGAGGCTGCACGCCTACGTGATACCGAACGTCAGTTAATTGAAAAATTAGAAGCTGCTAAAAAAGCGTGGGAGGAAGATACTAAAAACAACCGTGAAACAGTAACCGAAGAAAACGTAGCCGAAGTGGTGGCTATGATGACAGGCATACCTGTACAACGTGTAAGTACTAACGAAAGTTCGAAGTTGGTAAGTATGGCTGAAGCCTTGAAAGATAAGGTTATTGGACAAAATGATGCTGTAGCTAAAATTGTAAAATCCATACAACGTAACCGTGCAGGATTAAAAGACCCTAACAAACCTATTGGTTCGTTTATATTTTTAGGTCCTACTGGTGTTGGTAAAACACAATTAGCTAAGGAATTAGCCAAATACTTGTTTGATACCGAAGAGGCACTTATACGCATAGATATGAGTGAGTATATGGAGAAATTTGCCGTAACACGCCTAATAGGTGCGCCTCCAGGATATGTAGGTTACGAAGAGGGCGGACAACTTACTGAAAAAGTACGCCGCAAGCCTTACTCAATAGTATTGTTGGACGAAATAGAAAAAGCTCACCCCGATGTATTTAACTTGTTATTATCTGCTTTAGATGATGGACAAATGACGGACTCATTAGGACGTAAAATTGATTTTAAAAACACTATAATCATTATGACATCTAACATTGGTGCACGCCAGTTGAAAGATTTTGGTAGTGGTGTAGGATTTAATACTGGTGCTAAGCAAGAGCAACAAGAAGAATCAAACAAAGGTGTGATAGAAGGTGCGTTGAAAAAAGCATTTTCGCCAGAGTTTTTAAACCGTATTGACGACTTAATAATTTTTGGTTCATTAACTAAAGACCACATACACAGCATTATTGATATTGAACTAGCCAAACTATACAAACGTGTAGAGCAAATGGGCTACAAAATAACAATGACCGAAGATGCTAAAGATTTTGTGGCTGACAAAGGTTACGATGCTGCATTTGGAGCACGCCCATTAAAACGTGCAATACAAAAATATGTAGAAGATGCAATGGCGGAAGAAATTATAAAATCGAACGTTGCCGAAGGCGATACTATTGAAATTTCATTTGACAAAGAAAAAAATGAAATACTCGTAAAAACCATAAAAGCAAGTAACGACGATGCTCCCGCAGCACCAAAGAAAAGAAAAACTAAAGAGGATTAATATTTTTCTGTTTAATTTAAAACATCCGCTAATCATTTATTTGATTAGCGGACGTTTGTTTTTTATAAAAAGCAATGACTTTACGCCATTACTCCGTTTACTCTACGTAATAGCTTAACACTTGAAACAGCACCACCAACTATTTAACCGTTGGGACACGTGCGCGAACAGGGGTGTTAGGGCTATTTAACATCCCACTTTTGTAAGTAATCTACCATGCTATCTGGATAATCTATTTTAAATTCTTTAAATTCATCTTCAAATATCAACATCTTATTGTTCTCAGGATTGCCAACCTCGTAAGCAACGGGAAATGTCTTATTTATATAATTTTTTGGATATAAATAATAATCTTGATTTTTTATATTTCGTAGCGTTGGATATCCTGTTGAGTTTTTTATTTTTTGTTTTCCTAAAAAAAATTCATAGTAAAATCCAATTCCTCCTCTATAACCAGAACTAGACTCTATAATTTTCCCTTTAGTTATTTGGTAATTATTTGACAGTTTATTTTCATTTACAAAATGAATTATGAAACCTACAATAATCAAAACTATACCAATAACAAATCCTTTTTTTGCTAGATTATTATTTTCTTCCATCATCATAGAGCTGTTTAGTAATAATTCCGCCTCCTATATTTGGGTAAAAATTTATAAACGCATCATTTGCCAGTATTCCCCCCGCTCCCTCAAATGTTAGGTATCCGAGTTGCGCTACTGCAAGGTGCTTAACTTGTGCGTTTATAAGAGTTACTAGCTTCATTTATTAAGTGTATTGATTCAAATTCTAATCAAATATAGTGTTTTACTTAGTAAGTATACTACTGCTAAAAATAAGAAATTATTAAAAACAAAACAGCCTCAATAAATCTATTTATTGAGGCTGTTTTGTTTGTGTGGTCCCACCTGGAATCGAACCAGGCACCTACTGATTATGAGTCAGTTGCTCTAACCGAATGAGCTATAGGACCGTTGCTATATTTTAGCGAGAGCAAATATACAGTTAAAATAGATATGTGCAACTATTTTTTTAATATTATTCAATATTCTTTGTAATACTTGGTTTTGTTGAGAATTCGGCTTTAAATTGAGGTAAAGTTAAGGCGTCGTTTACGTTATAGTTACCTATTTTGGTGCGTCTAAGTGCATGTAAATAGCTACCTGAGTTTAATTTTTTTCCAAAATCGTTGGCTATACTGCGTATGTAAGTGCCTTTGCTACAGGTTATTTCAAACGCTACTTGTATTAGGTTATCCGCACGTGTTATGGTAGGTATATCAAATTGGGTAATAGTTATTTCTGATGATTTTATTTCTACCTCTTCGCCTCTGCGGGCTTTGTGGTATAGGCGTTCGCCGTCTTGCCTGCGTGCCGAAAATATAGGCGCTTGCTGCAATGTTGTACCCATAAATTGCAAGGCAGTAGCATGTATGTCGGCATCAGTAATATGAGCGGTTTCAAAGGTTTGGTCTATGTCGGTTTCCAAATCAAATGATGGGGTGGATTGCCCTATTAAAATAATGCCTGTATATGTTTTTTCTTGTACCGCAAAGCCTTCAATAGTTTTGGTGTTTTTGCCTGTGCACACTATAAGCAAGCCCGATGCCAAGGGGTCTAGCGTGCCTGCATGTCCTACTTTGGTTTTAAAGCCTTTGGGACTTACTATGTGGCGTATGTAGTTTACTACGTCAAACGATGTCCAAGTGGTGGGTTTATCTAGCAGGAGGTCTTGCCCTACTTTAAAATGCTCGTGTTTTTCGGTTTCGGTCATCATTACACAATAGCTAAAGGAATATTCATAAAATAAAGTGCTAAAATAATAGCTCCCAATACTATTCTGTACCAACCAAATACTTTAAAACCATGGTTACTTACATAACCTATAAACGATTTTATGGCTATTAACGCCACTACAAATGCGATGATGTTGCCCACGGCAAGTATGCTTATTTCGTTGCTTGTAATGGTATGTAGTTTTAAATACTTGTATAATTTATATCCTGTGGCAGCAAGCATGGTGGGTACGGCCAAAAAGAACGAGAATTCTGCGGCTTTTTCTTTGGTTAATTGTTGCGACAAACCTCCTATAATAGTAGCTGCCGAGCGCGATACGCCTGGTATCATTGCTATGAGTTGAAACAATCCTATTACTAAAGCGTTTTTATACGTAACTTCTTTTTTGTTATTA
>JBEBIC010000083.1:0-10860 GCA_040080595.1 Bacteroidia bacterium
GTATAAGAGACAGGTATAGCAAAGCGCAGTAGGGTAAGAAAGTTTTTCATAGCAAAAAATAATTTGGTGCAAATGTAACTACTAATTACGAATTAAAAATTACGAATTACGTTTAAAATCAAGCGTTTGAGACTGTAGAATTGTGCAATAGATAGCTGTAACGACTTAACTAAAAGCAAGTTGAAAAATAATTTCATTACAGTAGGTTTATAGGGCTAAGATGGCTTACTTTGGTAAGTAATAAATTAGATTAATTATTTGTATTTATCTTAAATTTTATTGTAGTATGTTTGGTGAAAATGCAAATGAAAAATACAATACAAAAAATCTATCTTATTAATACCAAAATGCTTAATGCTCTACTAGATACCAATGGTAGAGAAAAAAGGGTTGGTTTTTATAGTGTGCAACATACTATAGTAGTTTTTTTATTAGTAATGGTGCCTTTTATTAGCAATGCTCAAAAAGACACTACTTTAGTTATAGCCTTGCAAAAAAAAGCAATGGACTTGGAAGGTGCGCAACAGCCCGACTCTGCACTATTATACAACACCAAAGCATTAGGCATAGCACAAAAAAATGGCTATACATTGGGTGTTGCTAAGTCGTACCTTAACCTAGGCATAACCTATATGCACACTGCCCAGTACCCACTAGCACTAGCTAATTATTACAAAGCGTTACCTATATACGAAAGCAAAAAAAACAATATAGGTATGCTTAGAACCCTTGCTAACATTGGTAGTGTGTACGAAAGTCAAGGAGAGTTTGATAAGGCAATAACTTACGGTTTTAAAGCATTAAAAATAGCCGAAGTAGTAAACGAAAAAAAACGTACCGCTATTATATGTGGTAATATTGGTATAGCGTATTCTCGCCAACATAAATTTGAATTAGCCAAAACCTATATTTTAAAAGCCTTGGCCTTGGATAGCGCTATTAACAATAAAGAGGGGCTTGCTCGTAACCTTACCAATTTGGGTTTTATACATACCGATAAGCAGTACGATAAGCAAGCATTGGTTTATTTTTCGCAATCGTTGGTGTTAGCTACCCAACTTAACGATACTTATAGCATAGCCACATGCTTAGGTAATATGGGCTCGGCGTACCAATCATTAAAACAATATGCGCAAGCCGAAAAACATTTGTTGCAAGCCGTAAAATTAGCCAACCAAACGGGCGATATAAATTTGGTAGCACAGTTTGAAATTATTGTAAGCGAATTTTACAAAACAGTTAAAAATGATAAACAAGAATTAGCGCATTACAAAATCTTTGTAAACCTGCGTGATAGTATGTACAACGAAGAAAACTTACGTGCCAGTGCTGCTGCGGAACTCAACTATACCTTTGATAAAAAAGAAGCGGCTACCAAGTTTCAAAACGATAAAATAATATACAAACTAGAGGCTGATAACAAACTACATAAGCAACAACGTTGGTTTTTGTTAATAGCTATTGCTCTTGTGCTTGGCTTGCTATACATGGCTAAGCGAGCATATGATAATAAAAAAGCAATAGCCGAATTTATGAGTACCGAAAACGACCGTAAAGAAGTGTTGCTGCAAGAAGTACACCATCGCATAAATAACAACTTGCAAATAATATCGAGCCTACTTACCCTGCAAGCCAACAGTGCCGAAAACACTAAGCTACAGGAGTATTTGTTGCAGAGCCAAAATAGAATACAATCGCTATCGGTATTGCACGAGCTGTTGTACCAAAATAATTCGCCGTTGCAAGTTAATATGCACGAATATATTACCAAAGTATTGGATTATCACAAGGACATAGTAAGCACATTACCCGCTAAAATAAATATAGACATAGAAGTGAGCAGTACTAACTTTGCTACTAAAATAGCCGTTCCTGTGGCATTAATTATAAATGAATTAGTAACCAATAGTATTAAGTATGCCTTTGCAAATGCTACTGCGGGTACTATAACTATAACACTACTACCAGTTACTAACGAACACAACCAGTGGCAATTATACGTAAGCGATACAGGCAAAGGTTTACCACAAGATAATGAAGTACGTAAAGATAGTTTGGGCTTACGCTTAGTAACTATTATGGCAAAACAAATAAAAGGAACGCTTACCAAAAGCAATACTCCTGGTGCAACATTTAGCATAGTATTTAGCAACACTATATAACCATGAGCGAAAATACACTACCCGCTAATGCCAATGTGCTAATAGTAGAAGACGAATTTATAATAGCCGAAACCATAGCCGAAATACTTGCTAATGCTGGTTGCCAGCACATACGTATAGTAGCTACAGTTGCCGAAGCCGTAACCGAAATAGAACTACACAAACCTACTATAGTACTTACCGATATTAATTTGGGGCAAGCACAATCGGGCGTAGATTTGGGCGAAGTGTTGCATACCAAATATCACATTCCGTTTATATACATAACCTCACACTCTAGCCCCGATGTGCTTAACAAAGCTAAGCATACTCGCCCTAATGCGTATATTGTAAAACCGTTCAAAAACCAAGATTTGTTGATTGCCATAGCTCTTGCATTGTTTAATGTAAGTGAGCACACAACTCCTATACTTAGCATGCACGAGTTAGTAATAAAAGAAGGTAGAGCTATTATAAAATTAGATTGTGCCACCATTACCTATTTGGAAACAGAAGGTAACTATACCACTATTTATTTACACAATACTAATCGTAGAGTAGTGCGTATATCCTTAGCCGAATTGCAGCAGCAGCTACCCACTGCCACATTTGTACGCATACATAAGTCGTACTTAATTAATAAAAACTACGTTACACAAGTAAACTCAAGTAGCGTTATAGTTAATACTATTGAACTACCTATTGGGCGCACGCATCAGCAAGAGGTGCAGGGGGTATTAAAATAATAAGTAATAGATATTTTGCCACGAATGCACTAATCATAGTTTGCTAAATTATCAGGTTTAAAATATTATCCCGTTTTAATTCGTGCATTCGTGGCATTATTTTTTTTGTATTAGCACCTAACGTCGTTCGCATACATTAACACGTTGTTTGTCCCATTTGTTTTTTTTATCAAATTATCACACCAATATTTGGTTTAAAATAAAATGAAATGCACACTTCTACTCCAACCATTAACTTACTACCGAGCGCAATAAACAACTTGGAATACCTGCAATTGCACCACGCAAGTATAAAATGGTGCAAGAGCAACGGCAATTATATAACCTTGTTTTGCGAAGTATTGCCCAACAAGGTTATACGCATAGCATTAACCGAATTATTGCAACATTTACCCAATACTGCTTTTATACGCATACACAAATCGTATATAGTAAATGTTAATTATATAAAAAACATACGAGCTACTACACTAACTATTGACGGTAAAAAAATACCTATAGGACGTGTTTATCAAAAAGCCACACACAAATATTTAAACCCTGCACCAAGCCACTAATTTACAACCTAACATACCGTTTGCATAACTTAACACGTCGTTTGTCCCACAAATTAGGTTTGTGGGACAAAAGGCAGTACTCTTGCAAAAAACATTTTATCTAAAATTAAGTTTAATTCAACGAAAATATAAAATAATAAAACCAAAACAATGAAAACAACATTACTCACAATTGCTTGTACTACCGCTATTACGCTTGCAAGCTACGCCCAAACACAACTTTGGGGCACAACCAACAGCGGCGGCAAGTACGGCGCGGGTACTATATTTAAAACCGATAGCGCAGGAGCTAACCACACTGTAGAACACGATTTTTATAAAACACCAGGTATTAACCCTATATTTGGAAAAATGGTACAAGCGCCTAACGGTAAACTGTATGGTATGGCCTACGAGGGAGGAACATATAATGCGGGTGTATTGTTTGAATACGACCCAATTACAGCAATATATACTGCCAAACATAATTTTAATGCTGCTGTAAGTCCTAATAACGGTGGTTACCCTGAAGGACAGTTATTACTAGCCAGTGATGGAAATTTGTATGGTACTACAGATAACGGAGGGTTAAATAATAGTGGTATATTATTCCAATACAACTATGTAACAGACACATTAATAAATAAATTTAATTTTGAAGGTACTACCTCCGGTCAGTATGCTATTGCTACACTTATGCAAGCTAACAATGGGTTACTATACGGAGTGTGTAGTTATGGTGGATTAAATAACGCAGGCACCTTGTTTAGCTACAATATTACCACCGATACACTTATTGTAAAAGCAAATTTTACTGGTGCTAATGGTAAAGAAGCCTTTGGAGAATTATTGCAAGCAGCCGATGGTAATTTATATGGACAAGCCTATAGTGGTGGAATAAATAACAATGGTGCATTGTATTGTTACAATATAGCTTTAGATACACTTATAAGAAAAGTAAGTTTTAAAAATGCTACTACTGGCGGACGCCCTACTAGCGGACTAATGCAAGCCTATAATGGTAAACTATACGCCACAACTACCATTGGTGGTACAGGTTTTAATGGCACCTTGTACGAGTACGATTATGTAGCCGATACACTTATAGTAAAAGTAAATTTTACTTATCCTATAATAGGATCACAATCTTACAGTACATTACTACAACTTAATGATAGTACATTATATGGCACCACTTATAGTGGTGGTGCAGCTGGTTACGGTACAATTTTTCAGTACAGCCCTAACACAGATACTGTTATTGTTAAATTTAATTTTAATACTGCTAATGGAGGTGCTGGAGAAACAGACGGCTCGTTAATGTTGGCTACCGATGGTAATTTGTATGGATTTAGTTACTCTGGAGGAACGGCTAATAAAGGTTCATTATATCAATATAACCTAAGCACAGATACTGCTATAGTAAAAGTAAGTTTTGGAGATGTTACTATTGGAGCTAACCCCGAAGCTGGTTTGCTAAAAGCTAGTAACGGTAAGCTATACGGCACTACTACTAAAGGAGGTATATACAATGGTGGAGTATTGTTTGAATACGATATGGCTACAAAAACGCATACCAAAAAATTTGATTTTAATAATAGTGCAGTAGGTTCAAGCCCTCAAGGGTCACTAATGCAAGCAAGTAGCGGTTTATTATACGGTACTACAAGTACTGGCGGTGTTAATGGTTATGGTACATTGTTTACCTACAATCTAATTACTGATACGCTTATAGTTAAAGCCTCGTTTAATTACAGCAATGGAAGTGAAGCAAAGGGGTCGCCAATAGAGGCTAGCAACGGTATGCTGTATGGCACAACTAGAAGTGGAGGCGTTTATGGTTATGGTGTATTGTATAAGTACAGCCCTATTACCGATACATTAATAGTAACACACAATTTTGATGAAAATGGCATTGAAGGTGCTTTCCCAAGTGCTACAGTACTACAAGCTTTTAATGGTAAAATATATGGTACTACCGAGTATGGTAATTTTAATGATGGAGCTATATTTGAATACGACATAACTACTGATAGTTTAGTGGTTGTAAAAACGTTTACTGTGGCAACAGGTGTGCAACCATTGAAAGGACTTATACAAGGCAAAGACAGTCTATTGTATGGAGTTACCATAGGAGGTGGTGCAAATGGCCAAGGCACTATGTATGCCTATAATTTAGTAGATAATACACTTACAGTTAAAATTGATTTAAATAGCACTACAGGAACAAATTTAACTACGCTGTTGCAAGCTAATGATGGTAATATATACGGCTTAGCACAAAATCAAGGTGCAAATAATAGTGGGGCATTATTCCAATACAATTTGGCAAATAGCGCAACAAATATTCAGCTTTATTTTGATGGTACATTACAGGGCGCTAACCCTGCAGGAGAGTTAATAGAAGTTGGTAATACACTAACTACAGCAGCGGTAAACACACTTAACTGTGGCAGTAGTGCTATAATAGTACCTTACACGGCACAAGCAGCATTTAATGCAAACAATGTGTTTACAGTACAGTTATCTGATGCTGCGGGTTCGTTTGCTACGCCTACTGTTGTAGGTACACTAGCAAGCAGTATAGCTTCGCCAATAACAGTAACATTGCCCAACACAGCAGGTACTGGTTACCTAATACGTGTAGTAAGTAGTAGCCCAGCACTAATAGGCGCAAGCAATGGTGTAAACATAACTATAAACGCAAGTGGCACAAGTACACAAACACTTAACTTGTGTGCAGGACAAAGCACTACAGTAGGTACTAACACCTATACCACTAGCGGTACATACGTTGATGTATTTACTACCACCACAGGTTGCGATAGTACTATTACTACTAACCTTACTGTAAACCCAGTATTAAACAACACTACTGTAACTGGCGATTCTATTACCGCTACAGTAGCGGGAGCAACTTATCAGTGGATAGATTGCAGTACTAACACAGCACTATTAAATGATACAAACCAAAGCTATGTAGCTACCGCTACAGGAAGTTATGCAGTGGTAGTTACACTAAACGGTTGTACAGATACATCTGCATGTGTGAGCATAATTATAACCAATACTAAAGTTATAAATACACCAGCAGTTATAAGCGCATACCCCAACCCTAACAACGGTACGTTTAGCATTACTACTGCTACTTATGGCACATATACCATAGCCAACGAGTTAGGACAAGTAGTAAGTACATTTACCACCAACGCTAACGCTACGACTGCCCACATAGCAGGTTTAGCAAGTGGTATATACGTTATTAAAAATACCGAAAACGGTACTATTGCACGTACCAAAATTGTAGTAACACAATAATAAAATACGCTACCAATTACGGTTATTACAACTAAGTAATAACCGTAATTTTTTATAAAAAACAACTAAAAAAACAGCACCATGAAACAATTATTCTCTACCTTACTTATTGCGCTTGCGCTACTATTAGCAAGCGGTACAAGCTATGCACAAGATGGTGCTAACGACCCTACATTTAACCCTACCGATAAAGGTTTTGACTATGGTATAGGTGCAAATAATACCGTATGGAAAACTGCAGAGCAAGCTGATGGTAAAATAATTATAGTTGGCTTTTTTAGTTCATATAATGGCTTTGCTGTAAATGGTGTTGCACGCCTCAATACAAATGGTAGCATTGACTCTACCTTTAACACAGGCGGTGCGGGAGCTACTGGTGGCGTGTATAGTGTAGTATTACAACCCGATGGTAAAATAATAATAGGCGGAAACTTTATCGCTTACAATGGAGTTGGCTGTAACCGTTTAGTGCGTTTAACCACCACAGGTATATTAGACACTACCTTTAACGCAACCTCAGGTACAAATAATGTAATACAACAATTAGCCCTACAACCTGATGGTAAAATAGTAGCAGTAGGTGCCTTTACCGCAAATGGACTAACGAGTAACCGCATAGCACGTTTTAACAGCAACGGAAGCATAGATACTACGTTTAATGTGGGTACTGGCTTTGACCAAGATGTATATGGAGTAGCTTTACAAACGGATAACAAAATAGTAGTAGGTGGTTTTTTTAGCACTTATAATGGTGTTGGGCAAAATAGAATGGTACGTTTAAATAGTAACGGAAGCATTGATACTACTTTTAATATAGGCACAGGTCCTAACAACGCCTTGTTTGCGGTGGCTATACAACCTGATGGTAAAATATTGCTATCAGGAGGGCAAACAGCTTACAATGGGTCGCCGTGTAATTTTTTAACCCGTATAAATACTAACGGTAGTTTTGATGCTAGTTTTGTAACACCCGCCTTTAATAATCAAATACGTACAATAGAAATATTACCCAGTGGAAAAATAGCTATAGGTGGCGATTTTACTACCAATCGCATAGCAATGCTCAATAACGATGGTAGCAACGATGCTACCTTTAGCATAGGTACAGGGTTTAATAACATTATACTTTATATTAAAGCAAGAGCAAACGGACAATTTATAGTAACAGGAAGCTTTACATTATACAATAACAATGGAATACAAAAAATAGCCTGTATTAATGCAAACGGTACGTTGGACAAAACATTTAATAAAAACACAGGGGCTGATGGAGCGGTATTGGCATCGGTAATACAGCCTGATGGTAAAACAATTATTGCAGGTAGTTTTACTAAGTATAATGGTACCTACGTTAATCGTTTGGCTCGTTTAAATATTGACGGAGCTATAGATACTACATTTAACATAGGCACAGGAGTGAATTCAAATATACGTACAATAGCACTACAGCCCGATGGTAAAGTAATAATAGCGGGTGATTTTACAACATTTAATGGTACTACAAAAAGTCGAATAACTCGCTTAAATACTGATGGTAGTTTAGACGCCTCGTTTGGTGGTACGGGTGCAAATAATATTATATATACTACTGCCTCACAAACTGATGGTAAAATAATAATAGGAGGCAATTTTACAACGTATAGTGGTATAGCGCGTAATCGTATAGTACGTATAAATACTGATGGAACTCTTGATTTAACATTTAATGTAACTACTGGGGCTAATAGTATAGTATTTACCACAGCTATACAACCTGATGGTAAAATAATAATAGGGGGTAGTTTTACTGCATATAGGAGTATAGTAAAAAGCAGAATTGTACGCATAAATACTGATGGTAGCGTTGATGCTACCTTAAACGTAGGTTCAGGTTTTGATAATTCGCCATTTGCGTTAGCTATACAGCCTGATAGTAAAATAGTAGTGGGGGGTATTTTTACTACTTATCAAGGAATGAGTGAAAACAAAATTTTACGCTTGAATACTGATGGAAGCATAGACATCACGTTTAGTATTGGTACAGGTTTAACGAGTACTGGTGTTGTAAATGCTATTGGCTTACAAGCTGATGGTAAAATAATTATTGCGGGAGCCTTTGCTACGTATAATGGAACATCAGTAAACAACATAGCACGTATTACCACTAATGGAATAATAGACAGTACATTTGCAACTAATGTAGGGATAGGAGCTAACAATACAATAAATACAATAAGCCTATTAAACGGCGGTGGCAACGCTATAATAGGTGGATTGTTTACAGCGTATAACACTACAGGGCGTAATCGTGTAGCACGTATTATTGCTAGCTCTTGTGCAACACCTATAGTAAGCTCAGTAGCGGCTACTCGTTGTAATGCAGGTACTGTAACACTTACAGCTACTACTAGCGCAGGTACGCTTAATTGGTTTGATGCAAATATAGGTGGTACTAACTTAGGCACAGGCGCATCATTTACTACACCAAGCATTGCTACTACCACTACGTATTATGTACAAGCTATAGATGGCGCATGTGCATCAGCCCGAACTGCTGTTGTAGCGACGGTTATAATACCAACCATTGCTTCATTTTTACCCCTAGCATCGGGCATTGGCAATAGTATAATTATAAATGGAAGTAATTTTACAGGAGCTACTGCCGTTACTATTGGTGGTGTAAATGCTATTACATTTGTAATAATATCTGCTACACAAATTAGAGCGGTTGTTCCCGCTACTACATCGGGGAGTATTGCTGTTACTACACCTTGTGGCATAGTTACACTAGCGGGTTTTATATTCTTAACGCCTCCTGGTAACGCATTTGCTTTTGATGGAATTAACGATGCTGTTATTATAAACCCAGGTTTAAGTTCTAGTTTAGATTTTACGTGGGAAGCATGGTTTAAAACAGGTAGCGATGGTACTATTATGAGTAAATCGGCAGCAACTTGGTTTACGGGAGGTAAAAGTTTATTGATATTAAATGGTAAAATAGTATTTGATTCCTACAACATAGGAAACATGCAAAGTACTAATAATAGCTACGCCGATTGGAAGTGGCACCACGTGGCACTAACAGCACAAATGAACTATAGTGGCGCTGCCGATAATGTAATGATGTATGTAGATGGAGAGCTTACTGCACAACGCAACGATTGGGACATAAGTTCTGCTACCGAAGCCACTCTGCAAAATAGAATAGGCGGTGCTGCGGGAGGAGGATATTTAAACGGTACTATAGATGAGGTGCGTATTTGGAATACCGCACTTACTCAAGCGGAAATACAAGCAAACAAAAATAATCCAATTAGTCCAATACTCCATTTAATGGCTTATTATTCGTTTGATGAAGGCATACCAGCTGGTAATAATGTAGGGCTTACTACGTTATACGATCAAAACTCATCGCTATATAACGGAAGTATTTCGGGCGCAACACTTACTGGTAGTACATCTAATTTTGTGGGTAGTTATGCAATGGTAGTACCTACTGCAATGACTACAACCAACTATACGGGCACAAGCGCAACAGCACAATGGATAGCGCCTATTACAGGCATTGTAGATGCGTATGAACTAGAGGTGTCTCAGAGCCCAATATTTACAACTGTTTTTGCAGCTGTTACTGGAATAGCTGCTTTTAATTATACTATTACAGGGCTTAATCCCGACTCTACTTATTATTACAGAGTAAGAGCAATTAATAATACGTTAAGTGAATGGGGAGCATACTCCAACGTAATAAAAATATGTGGCACACCAACCATAGTTCCTACCGCAGGTTTTACGTGCGGTACAGGTACAGTTGCACTAAAAGCAACAGCCAGTGCAGGTACATTAAACTGGTACACCACAGCAACTGGTGGCACAATTACACATACTGATACTTTATTTACAACACCTATACTTACTACCAATACTACTTATTATGTAGATGTTACCTACAATGCATGTACATCTGCACGAATAGCTATTGTAGCTGCGGTAAAAACATCTAGTACAGCAACTATCAACGCAAGTATTTGCAACGGAAACAATTATACATTTGGTACAAGTACACTTACTACATCGGGTACATATACGCGCACCGTGCCTGCTACCAATGGTTGCGACAGTGTTATAACATTAAACCTA
>JBEBIC010000355.1:0-2439 GCA_040080595.1 Bacteroidia bacterium
GTTACCGTTTTAACCTAATTAGTTAATAATTAATTTGTAATTATTAACTAATTAATGTATTTTTAGTACGTTAAATTTTTATACTTATTAAATCTACTTTTTTAAAATGAAACATTCCATTGCTATTATAGCTATTAGTTTGCAGGCATTAACGCTACAAGCACAAGTAAATACTGCAGCTACTCAATTAGGTAAAGCCAAAATTATAACTAAGCCCAAAGGCGGTGCGCAGTACGTGTTTGAATCGCCCAACGCTAATTTTATATGTTACTCGGGTACTAGTTTAAATACGGTATATGTTCACAATTTAAAAAAGAAAAAAACAAAACTTATATACACAGGTACTAACTGTGGTTACTTTCCAGCTTGGGCAAGCAATAGCGGTAGCGTATATATGCGTAATAAATATAAGCAGGAAGGTAAATATTTAATACAAACTATTAATTACAACCTAGCTACAGGCACAGCCAAACCAAACACAACTATATTACCACAAAGTATTAATGGTGCTATAGTTGATGAAAATACAATGGTGTATATCAACGAAAAATTACAACTCGTAAAATATACGCAAGAAACAAAACAAACAGTAGTAATAGAAGCTAACAAACAGTGCTACCAACCCATAGTATCGCCCAATAAACAACACGTAGCGGTGCATATTGGTGCTGATGTGTGGGTATATGACATTACAGGAAACACGCCAGCTTACTCCTTAGGGCAAGGTTTAGTAAGCGCTTGGTCGCCCAACTCACAGTACTTAATAGGGCATTTTGACGAAAGTAAAGACGGACACGAAATAAGTGGTTCGGAACTATATGTATTTAACATTGTTACTAAAACGAAAACTAAAATAACCAACACGCCCAATATAGTAGAAATGAATCCAAGCTTTAGTGCTAACGGAAAAACAGTGTATTACATTGATTCTAAAACAGGATTTATTTATAATTCCCCCATCACTTTTAACTAAAACCTAAGGCTATGAAATTTTTAATTATACTCATCCTTAGTGTACTAGCAACACTAACCCTACAGGCTCAAATAATTATAATAGACCCAGGGCATGGTTACGATGCAAGCGGCGGTAACCCCGATGGGCGAACCGCTACCGAAATAAACACCGCCCTTGAAGTGGGCTTGCGACTACAAACATTACTCAATAATGAATGTACCAATTACACTACCTACATGACTCGTAGCACCGCCAATGGTTGGATAAGCGTAAGCCAACGCGCATCTATGAGTAATAGCTGGAATGGCGATTATTACCTAAGCATACACGGCAATGCAGGCGGAGGTACAGGCACAGAAACATTTTGGTGTACCAATAACGATGCTACCTCTACTGATGATATTTCGTTGGCTACACAAATACAATCGCAAATGGTTACGCACGGCGCGTGGACTAATAGACGCTGTGTAGAAGATGCGTCCTATATATTTCATTTAGGTGTATTATCAGGTAGTAATGCCACAGGTTGCCTCAACGAAATTGGTTTTGTAGATACTCCTGCCGATGCCCTAAAACTCAACAGTACCGCGTGGCGCGATAGTTTTGCACTTGCCTACAAAAACGCAATAAAAATAGTTGCAGGTGGGTGTAGTAGTACTCCAGCCGCCACTAACGATTATTGTGTGAACGCACAAACATTAGCAAGCAACACTACCTGCACTACTACCGCAGGAACATTAAATGGTAGTACAGCTACATTTACTACTAAAGCCACCTGCGATGTATTTGGTGGTACACCAGCACAAAACGATGTATTTTACTCGTTTACAGCCAACAATACTACACATACAATAACTGTAAATCCTGTAGGCACAACTGTTGATGCCGTTGATGCTGTAGTGGCTTTATACTCAGGCACAAGTTGCTTATCATCAACCGAAATAGCTTGTGCAGGCGGTACGGGTGGTGCAGGCGGTGTAACCAAAACATTAGTTGCCAAT
The DNA here is from genome assembly GCA_040080595.1 of Bacteroidia bacterium. Taxonomy (GTDB): domain Bacteria; phylum Bacteroidota; class Bacteroidia; order UBA4408; family UBA4408; genus JACMRI01. Next base: position 1,957 of record JBEBIC010000355.1, read on the forward strand.
AACCTTACGGCAGGGCAAACGTATTGGATACGTATATACGATTACGGTACTGTTGCACCCTTAGATCCTAACTTTGAAATATGCGTAACCTCTACTACCATTACTAATTTGGGTACATTAAGTAGTGAAATAATTAATACTGTGAGCATATTTCCTAACCCCAGCAATGCTATTTTTACCATACAAGGCGCACAAAAAATAAGCAATATAAGCGTGTACAATACCGTTGGGCAATTAGTACTAAACACAATTAACGATAACAATACTGCACAAATAGATTTATCTAATAACGCCAAAGGAATTTATTTTGTACAATTACAAATTGACAACAACACCATTACCAAAAAAATAATTTTGGAATAATACCATTAGCTATTCTATACTTTACACTAGGGTTTAGTTCATCTAAGTCCTAGTGTAATTATGAATTTAGGTAAAGTTAGCCAATGTAAACTAGCTTTAACGTTGTATAAAAAGCAATCC
>JBEBIC010000356.1:0-2416 GCA_040080595.1 Bacteroidia bacterium
GGCAAAGGGTACATTAGCACCACTCGATACTACTTCCAACCCATTATTTATTAAGGCTTCTATTTGCGATTTTTGTACCAAGCGAGACGCCGCTGCGGGTATAAATATGTCGGCTTTTACGTTCCATATTTTAGTGTTTACTTCTTCGTAGCTCAACATATTATCTGCCACTAAAGCATTACCGTTTTTGGCCAAATACAATGCACGTACAGCTTCAAAATCATAACCCTCTTCGTTTATTAATCCGCCTACTCTATCAATAATACCTACTACTTTGGCACCAGCTTGTGTAAGGTAAAATGCCGCCGCAGCTGCCACGTTGCCCCAACCTTGTATTATTACACGTTTGCCTTTAAGTTCGCCACCGTATATGTTATAATAATGCTCTACCGATTTGCTAACGCCCCAACCTGTAATCATATCGGCCACTACATATTTGCGTCCTAAGCGAGGGGTGTAATTAATGTCTTCCAACATTTTAGATACGCCCATACGCAACTGACCTATCTTGTGTATTTTTTCGTTTTCTTTGGGTTTAAAATGTCCGTTAAGCACACCTTCTTGTGGGTGCCACAAGCCATAGTTTTCGGTAATAGGAATAACCTCGTGTATTTCGTCAATGTTTAAATCGCCACCTGTACCATAATAATTTTTCAGTAAAGGCATTACGGCTTTGTACCAACGCTCTAACACAGCATGCTTGCGAGGGTCGTTAGGATCAAAGTTTATACCCGATTTTGCACCACCAATAGCTGGTCCCGATACCGTAAATTTAACCTCCATAGTTTTAGCAAGAGATAGTACTTCGTTCTTGTCTAAGCCTTTGCGCATGCGTGTTCCGCCACCTGCTGCACCACCACGTAAGGAGTTTATTACTACCCAACCTTCGGCTTCGCTTTCTGCATCTTTCCATTCAAATACTATTTCTGGATTTTTATTTTCAAATTTTTTAAGTAGTTCTCTCATGTTATTTTTATGATTATAAATTAGCTCAAAAGTAGCTAAAAATAGCATTCCATTTTATGCAAAAATTAGACTCTATATTACCTTGTTTTTAGACGAGAATTGTAAACTAAAAAAAGTTAATTTCACGGCATTAATACAACTACTATTTTAAAAACATAAAACTACCCTTTGCTTTGAAAACAATAGACTCTATTAACTTTAATGCCAAACGTGCATTAATTCGTGTTGATTTTAACGTGCCATTAAATGCTAACTTTGAAGTAACTGATGACACCCGCATACGTGCTGCTATTCCTACCATTAAAAAAATACTTAACGATGGAGGAAGTGTAGTGTTGATGAGCCATTTAGGCCGACCAAAAGATGGATTTGTTGAAAAATATTCGTTGAAACACACCATTACTACTATTCAAAAACTATTGGGTACAACAGTAAAATTTGCTCCTGATTGCATAGGTAACGATGCTGTAAGTATGGCAAATAACTTGCAAGCGGGCGAAGTTTTATTAGTAGAAAATTTGCGTTTTCATACGCAAGAAGAAAAAGGCGATGTGCAATTTGCTACCCAATTAGCTTTGTTAGGTAATGTGTATGTAAATGATGCTTTTGGTACTGCACACCGTGCACACGCCAGTACTGCTATTATAGCTCAATGTTTTGAAGCCGAAAATAAGTGTTTTGGTTATGTAATGGCAAGCGAAATAGCTAACGCAGATAAGTTACTTAAAAACAATGAAACCCCTTTTGTAGCTATAATAGGCGGTGCAAAAGTGAGCGATAAAATTTTGATAATTGAAAACTTACTTAACTCCGTAAATACGCTAATAATAGGCGGTGGTATGGCTTACACGTTTTTTAAAGCAATGGGCTATAATGTGGGTACATCGCTTTGCGAAATGGATAAGCTAGCACTAGCACTAAGTATTATTGAAAAAGCAAAAAGCAAAAATGTAAAACTACTCTTACCTACCGACCACATAGTAGCCGATGCCTTTAGTAATGATGCCAACACGCAAGTAGCATTAACTACTGCTATGCCCAACGGTATGATGGGCTTGGATATAGGATCACTTACACAAGAACTGTACGCCCACGAAATAGCCAATGCCAAAACCATATTGTGGAACGGACCTATGGGCGTGTTTGAAATGGAAAAGTTTCAGTACGGAACTAAAGCTGTAGCGCTTGCTGTAGCCAAAGCCACTACTAACGGTGCGTACAGCCTTATAGGCGGTGGCGATAGTGTAGCCGCTATTAATAAATATGAGTTGGCTAAGCAAGTAAGTTATGTATCAACAGGTGGTGGTGCGTTGCTCGAATATATTGAAGGTAAAACCTTGCCAGGCATTGCTGCTATTGGTTTAAATTAATACATACAATGCTACATTTTTTAAAAAACAAGTACCTTATTACCATTGTGTTTTTTTTAACCACAATATTATTTTTTGAT
>JBEBIC010000084.1:0-10691 GCA_040080595.1 Bacteroidia bacterium
TTATAACGTTGTTTTTGATTGTAAAATCCATCTTTCGAGATGATTTTACTTTTGCAATAAAAGCAGTTTTTTTATTCATAGTCTTTGATTTCTTCAAAGTTAAGTATATTAAGCGACACAGAGATTTCTAGCACCAGAAATGTCTATTACCCCTGTAAAACGAACTATCTTTTTTTATAAATGAAAGTATAATGCTAATTACCAAGTTCAAAATGCCAAACGCAACAATTGAAAAGAATAAAAGCAAAGGAAGAAAAAACATATTTAAAATAAAAAGTGGCATTGAAATATAATTACTCATTCATATCCTCCATATCGTCCAATACCAACTCTTCTTCGGCACTCTCAGTACTTAGTGTTAATAAAGCCTGCGCACGTTCTTGTGCTGCAAAATAACTATCGCCTTTGGTTTTGTTTATTTCAAAATTAACACCTGTGGCAAACTGTTGTATAGTTAGCATAAGGTCGTTGGTAGGGTTTACTTTTAGTTTTAATGCAGTAAGGTTTATATATGTTTTTGTTTCCTCGTCATACACCTCTACCTCAAGCGCACATTGCCCTACATGGTTTTCGCAAGCAGCTTTTAGGTTGGTTACAAACACTTCATCTACTACATTAAGGTTTACTTGTAGCGTAAGTTTTTTTACGAGTTTATCACGTATGTCGTCCAGCAATTCTATGTGTGTTATTACCAAGCCAAGGTCTTCGGTATTCCATTTGGGTTCGGCTTTGGCTTTTATGTGTAAGAACATTTCGGGGATTAAAAAATGTTTAAACTTCATATAATCTTGCCCAAACAATGCTATTTCGGTGGCGTTGTCAAAGTCCTCAATCATCAATATACCAAAGGGTTTACCTGTTTTGGTGGTTCTGTGATTTACACTGGTAACAATGCCTGCAAACGTAAGTTCTTTGTTGCGGAGTTTATCTAATTCTTTAAGTGTGTTTAATGGTGTGTTACAAAACTTTTGCATTTCCAACTTAAAGGTATCTAACGGATGACCCGATAAATACATACCTACTACTTCTTTTTCGTAACGCAATTTTTCCAAATTTCCCCATGGTTCGCAAGGCGCTATTACAGGCTCGGGGAGTTGCGTTTGCACATCTTCGTCAAACAAACTTGGGCCTTTATCTTCGGCATTGCTGTTGGCAAATTTTACTATTTTTTCAATAGCCGATGTGCCATCTTTTTCGGTATTAAAATATTGCGCACGGTGTATGTTTTCAAAACAATCAAATGCGCCACCGTATGCCAGCGCCTCGTACGATTTTTTGGTAACGGTTTTACTTGTGGTACGTTTAGCAATATCAAACGGCGATTTAAACGCGCCTTCGGCATTGCGTTGCGTTATCATTTCTTGTATGGCATTTTCGCCTACGCCTTTAATAGCGCCTAATCCAAAGCGTATTACACCATTTTTAGTTACCGAAAAACGTGCTTGCGATTCATTCACATCGGGCCCTAATACAGGTATATTTATGGCCTTACATTCCTCCATAAAAAACGTAATTTTTTCGATAGCGCCTGAGTGGTTAAGCGTACTTGCCATAAATTCGGCAGGATAATTTGCTTTTAAATAAGCAGTTTGAAACGCCACAAACGCATAGCACGTACTGTGCGATTTGTTAAAAGCATACGATGCAAAGGCTTCCCAATCCGTCCATACTTTATCAGCCACTTTTAAATCGTGATTATTAGCTTTGCAACCGTCCAAAAACTGAGGCTTTAGCTTATCCAACATTGCTCTATCTTTTTTACCCATAGCCTTACGCAGCACATCAGCATCGCCTTTGGTAAAGTTAGCTAACTTTTGCGAGAGGCGCATTACTTGCTCCTGATACACTGTAATACCGTGGGTTTCCTTTAAATATTCGTCCATACCTAATAAGTCGTACACTACCTCTTCCTTGCCATGTTTACGTTTAATAAAACTTGGTATATACGCAATAGGACCAGGGCGGTATAAGGCATTCATGGCTATTAAATCGCTAAAGGCATCGGGTTTTAATTCCTTTAAATATTTTTGCATACCCGCACTTTCAAACTGAAATATACCATTGGTTTCGCCACGTTGTAGCATTGCGTAGGTCTTGGGGTCATCAAGCGGAATGTTGTCTATGTCAATATCAATGTTAAAACGCTGTTTAATGAGCGTTAGCGCATCTTTAATAACCGTAAGTGTACGCAAGCCCAAGAAGTCCATTTTGAGCAATCCTGCCGATTCTGCCACCGAGTTGTCAAACTGCGTAACCAACATATCCGAATCTTTAGCTTTAGCTATAGGCACGTATTTGGTAATATCGTCGGGCGTTATAATTACACCACAGGCATGTGTACCTGTGTTGCGCACCGAGCCCTCTATTTCCAAGGCTTGGCGTAGTGTTTCGGCTTGCGCGTCAGTGCCTTGTGCTATTTTTATAAATACTTCAGCTTGTTCTAAATGTTCTTTGCGCTCTTTTAATTTCTCTAATAATTTAGCGTCAATACCACCTGTTTTTAATAATCCTCGTAATGATGCTGCGGGGTTTTCGGGAAATAATTTGGCGAGTTTGTTCGCCTCTTCCAGAGGTAAGTCCAAGGCACGTGCAGCGTCCTTAATAGCAGACTTTCCGCCCATAGTACCGTAAGTAATTATTTGTGCTACTTGATTAGTACCGTATTTTTGTATTACATAATCTATTACCGAACCACGTCCTTCGTCATCAAAATCTATATCAATATCGGGCATGGAAATACGGTCGGGATTAAGGAAACGCTCAAAGAGTAAATCGTACTTAATGGGATCCACGTTGGTAATACCTAAGCAATACGCAATGGCAGAGCCCGCTGCCGAACCACGCCCAGGCCCTACGGAAACGCCTATTCTGCGTGCTTCGGTAGTAAAGTCTGACACAATAAGAAAGTAACCTGGAAAGCCCATTTTAATAATGGTAGCTAATTCAAAATCAATTCTATCTTTTATTTCGGGAGTCATTTCGGGGTAGCGCTTAGCGGCACCTACCCATGTAAGATGCGCCAAATAAGCGTTTTCGCCACGTATTCCTTTGCCGTCGTCGTTAGGGTCATTGTCGCGTTCGTCCAAAAACTCTTCAGGTATTTTAAACTTAGGCAACAATATATCTCGTCCTAATTTGTAGGCTTCTATCTTATCTACAATTTCTTGTGTTGTACTTATGGCTTCGGGCATATCTACAAACAAGGTGGACATTTCCTGTGGCGATTTAAAATAAAATTCGTCGTTGGCAAAACCAAAACGGAAGTCGCGCCCCTTGCCTATAGGCGTTGAAACTTTTTCGCCATCTTTTACGCAAAGTAATACATCGTGGGCTTTTGCGCCTTTTTTATCTAAATAATAATTGTTGTTGGCTGCAAAATATTTTACGTTGTACTTTGTTGCAAAGCCCATTAGTATTGTGTTTACGTGATCTTCTTCACGCAAGTTATGTCGGTTTAATTCTACATAAAAATCATCGCCAAACAATTCCAAATACCACTGAAAAGCCTCCTCTGCTTGGGTTTCGCCCACATTAAGTATAAGGCTTGGTATCTCACTACTTAACGAACCCGTAGTGGCTATTAAGCCCTTGGTGTACTGTACCAAACACTCTTTATCAATACGAGGCACGTAGTACGAACCCTCCAAAAACCCTATGGAACTTAGCTTTGCAAGGTTTTGATAGCCCTCTTTATTTTTGGCTAATAGTACTTGTGTGTATCCATTGTCTTGCACTTTTTTGTTGTGGCGGTCTTTGCACACATTTAATTCGCAACCAATTATTGCTTTTAGTTCTTGCTTAGGTTCGCCCTGTGTTGTACCATTATCAATGCTTGCGTTGTATTCTTTTATTTTTTTATTCTGTCCATCTATCTCTTTCCAAAACAAAAATGCACCATACATATTGCCTTGGTCGGTAAGAGCTACGGCAGGGCAGTTGTATTCCGCAGCCTTTGCTATCAATGCTTTTACGGCAGTTGTAGCTTGTAATACTGAGTACTGCGAGTGATTATGTAAGTGCGAAAACTGCACATTTTTAGTAACAATATTCTGTGTAGTGGTTTCGTTAACGTTAGTGTTTACAACTGTTGCGTGGCTATCGTCTTTACTGTTTAATGAATTTAAAATAAGTGGCGCTATCTCTTCCAAGTGCAACATAGCCGCTTGTGTTATGGCTATATCATCACGCTTAATAACTCCTAAGCGGCACAATTCAAAAAAGCAACGTGTGGTAGCTTCCACGTCGGCACAGGCGTTGTGGGCTTCGCTAAAGCCTTTGTTAAATAATTTGCGGTGTAGTTCTTCTAACTTTGGCCATTTGAATTTACCACCTCTACCACCTGGTATTGCACAGTAATCGGTAGATTCGTCTTTGGTATCAATGGCTTTTTTTTCGGTTAAAATATTTTGTTGCGCCATACGCAAATATTCGGCACCGCATATATTTAAGTCAAACTCAATGTTGTGTCCTGCTAGATAATTGGCACGTTCAACAGCCTTGCTAAACTCTGCCATTACTTCTACCAAAGGCAAACCTTCGGCAAGAGCTTTGGCGGTAGATATACCGTGTATTTGCTCAGAGTTAAAGGGTATGGTAAACCCTTCAGGCTTTACTATATAGTTTTTGTATTCAATAGCTATACCGTCCTTATCGTGCAATTGCCAAGCTATTTGCACCATACGTGGCCAGTTATCAAAATCGGTTAATGGTGCGTTGTAATCTCTTGGTAAACCTGTGGTTTCGGTGTCAAATATTAAATACATAGTGCAGTGTGTTAGCTTAAATAATAGGTGTGTGAAATTAAGCTATACAATGCAAATAATTGCGGTTGTTGAAAAGTTTAAAATAGGTATGTGTATTAAATATGACCCAAGCAAAAGTGTAGTTAAAGGGATTATCCACTAATCGTAAGCTTCAATTTTATTACTATTCATTTACACATCAGTAAATTATGTAAATAGAAGACAAACTAGCACTTATTTTAAGGTTAGTTAGCGTTAAAGTAATGTATATTAAAACAGTGTGTATCTTACTCTTGCACTACTACTTTAGTAGTGTTTATACTATTATTTACGGTGCTTACTTGCAACACATATATACCATTGGGCAATGTGTTTACAGGTATAGTTTGCGTATTGCTAGCAGTTGTATAAACGTTGTTTATTACCTGTTGCCCCAACGCATTATACATACGCACCGTACTTATGTTAGCTGTAGTGTTTATGGTTAATGTAGTAGCCGTAGGGTTAGGAAAGGCGTTAATATGCTCAAGGGCTTTATTTTGTTCACGTGTAGCAGTTACAAAATCGCAAGGAGTAGTAGCATTACCATAATGGCCCCAAGTGCTAGGATTAGTTTGATAATTAAAACCTGCGCTATCTGTATAGCAGCGTAGTGGACCATAACTAATTTCGGTAATTATTCCACAACCTCCACCTCCAAAAGTTGGGAAGAAATAAGTTGTATTACCTATTTTTTCTATAATCTCATTGCCAAAAAAGATACTATTGTGTAAAGTGTGTGTGTACAGCTTACGTAATGGTGTACCATTTATTATTACTATTATTGTGCTATCCACCATTACAGTATCTTTATAAGAACAATTGTTACCACCATAATATGCACTATCATCCTCTATTACCCAATAGTTGCCTGTTGAAGCATTGAAATCATATAATACACTAAAATTATTGTTTATATAATAATACACTTTGTTACTATCTATATAGGTAAAATGCTGTGCGGTTTCGGTAATAGTATTTTGGTTTATAAAATCATACACTTCAGTATATTTTTCTAATACATTGCATGATTTACCATTCAGTATAGTATCTCCTATATTTGTTAGTTTCATATAGCCCTCTCGTGCATAGCCTTGCACGCTATAGTGCCATGTAGCTCCTGCAGTAGCCCACGGTTGAGCTTGCGCCTGTGTTGTAGTAAATGCACTTAGTACCAATGCCGAAATAAGTAAAATTGTTTTCATAATGTGTGGGGTTTTAGTTTTGGCGGTAATTAATAATTACTATGTTTTGTATGCTAATGTGTGTGGTGCTTGTTCTTAACACGGCTAATTTAACACCTTGGTTTAACTTCTGTGCATTAAGTTTATAAGTGGTAGCATTAGCGGGTAATGTGTAAGTTTTTCTTATTTAAAGATACACATTTTACCTTAATACATACTGCATTATTTTGCGCAATGGTTTTAGGTATAGCGTAAACCAATAAGGGCTCACATTGTTTACTACCCATGCTTTACGGTCAGCTTTGTTGGCTATAATGCGGTTGTGCAATGTAGCGTTGCTTACCCCGCCAACTCTCATTTTTATAATAGTTTGAGGTAAATAATTAATGGATAATTTATGTACGTGTATTAAGCGTAACATCAATTCATAATCAGCTGCCGATTGCATATCTAACCTAAAGTTACCGTACTGCGTATATACATTTTTACGCACAAAAAACGTTGGGTGCGGGGGCATCCAACCCCACATAAACGCATTAGGCGTGTATGCGCCCGATGTCCAATTTCTAATTATTTTATTAGTATCCGTAGCATTTACGTACAACAAATTAGCATATAATAATTGCGCATTATTTTCTTGCATACTTTTTACAATGTTGCTCAACACATTGGTATTGCTATAAAAATCATCAGCGTGTAGCATACCTATTATTTCGCCTTGTGCTAATGCTATGCCCTTGTTTAGTGCATCGTACATGCCTTTGTCGGGCTCGCTTATTACACGTGTGTTAGTTGTTTTGTTGGCGTTAATTATAGCTAATGTATCATCAGTTGATGCGCCGTCTATCACTATATATTCTATATTAGTATAATCTTGATTAAGCACCGATTGCATAGTGTTGGCAATGGTTGTAGCACTATTATAACAAACTGTTATTATGGTTATAAGAGGAGTAGAGTTCATCATTAACTTATAACTCTATCTTTTATTTTAATAGCAGGATTACCTCTGTATATGCTATAGGCATCTAGTTTTGTACTGGCTACCGAAGCCACTGTTAGCAAGGCGTGCGAGTGTGCAACTACTCCGCCTGTTACGGTACATTTAGCACCTACCCACACGCCATCGTGTAGGGTTATGGGTTGTACTATTAAGTCAAATGTTGTTTTTTTGTAGTTGTGATTTCCACACAACAATAACGCTCCTTGCGATACGCATACGTTGTTGTGTAGTGTTACTTGTGCCAAATTATCTATCCATACATTTTCGCCTATCCAACAATAATCTCCTATGCTTAACAACCATGGATACTTAATATTTACAGCAGGTTTTATAACTACACCTACGCCCACTTGCGCACCAAATGCACGAAGTAGCGGTGCTTTTACAAAATTAAGTACCGCAAACGAATTATTAAAACACAACTGATTAACCACATACCACACTGCAATTTTTAATTTGCTAGCTGGTTTGTACCATGTATTGCTAAAGGTGTTGAGTTGGGTTGTGTTCATTATAAATTTAAAACATACCGTACAATAAATGCCCAATAGTAAAGTAGATAAATGCTCCCAATATATCGTTGGTGGTAGTAATAAAAGGGCCTGTAGCCAATGCAGGATCTACTTTATATTTATTAAGTATTAAGGGGACAAACGTACCAAATACCGATGCAAATACTATTGCCGACATTAGTGATATGCTTACTGTGTAAGTAAGCGCAAGACTATCGCACGTAAATAAATTATATACTAATATAAGTAACGAACACACTAAACCATTGAGTAAGCCTGTACCAAGTTCTTTAAACAAACGAGGAGTAATATCTTTGAGTTGTATGCTGTTGTTTGCCAAGCCTTGCACAATTATAGCAGAGCTTTGTACGCCAACGTTTCCGCCCATTGCAGCTATCATAGGTATAAACGATGCCATTTCGGGGTGCAGGCGTATTACGCTTTCGTGGCTTGCAATAACGCGCGACCCCAACACTCCGCCTACCATTGCTACCAATAGCCATGGTAAGCGCGATTTTAACGATTCAAAAATACTGTCGTTCTCATTAATATCGCCCGATATACCTGCCATAGACTGGTAATCTTTTTCGGCCTCTTCCTGCATTACGTCCACCACATCATCTACAGTAATGCGTCCTACAAGCCTGCCTATGGTATCTATTACAGGTATTACTACTAAGTCGTACTTTTTAAATACTTGTGCAACTTCTTCTTTGGGTGCATTTGTTTTTACTGATATTATGTCTTGGTCGTATATATCCTTTACCATTGCGCCTTGCGGAGCTAATAGTAATTTTTTGAGTGATAATAAACCTAATAGTTTTTCGTCGTCATCAACTACATATACTGCATATACGGTTTCTACTTTTTCGGCTTGGGTACGCATTTCTACTATGCAACTTTGCGCACTCCAATTGGCATTGGCTTGTATAAGTTCCTTTGCCATTAAACCTCCTGCGGTGTCCTCGTCGTAGTTAAGTAAGTCCACAATATCGCTACTGTGTTCTATATTGGTCATTTGCGCCAATACCTCTTCTTGCTTTTCTTCTGATAATTCGTTGAGTACATCGGCTGCATCATCAGTATCGAGGTTATCAATAATTTGCTCCGCTATCTCTTTGGAGGTAAGCTCGCTCATTATTTGTTCACGCTGTTCTTCGTCTAATTCCAACAATACTTCAGCAGCAAACTCTGGCGATAAATTAGCATAAACGTATTGTGCTTCTTTATCGTTCAAATCATTAAAAAACACAGCCACATCGGGCGCATACGTTTCTTGTTCTAGCAAGTGTATGTGCGCCGCATCGTTATGCTTTATTGCATTTTTGAGGGTAGATATGTCTATAAGTATGTTTTCCAAAGTGCTACGAAATTAACAATTTATACTGGTTTACAAGCAACCCGTTCTGCCACCATCAACAGGAATATTTATACCCGAAATATAACTTGCCGCAGGGCTTGCTAAAAACACTACTGCATTGGCAACTTCCTCAGCATTAGCAAGGCGTGCCATAGGTATTTCGTTTATCATTTCTTGGCGCAATTCATCAACCGATTTGCCTGTTTTAGTACTTTTATTTTCGTTTATTTGTTTAATGCGTAAGGTATCAGTAGCGCCTGGTAGCACGTTATTAACAGTAATACCAAAGGGCGCAAGCTCCAAGCTCATGGTTTTGCTCCAGTTAGCTACTGCTGCACGTGTGGTATTACTTACGCCTAAGCCCTTGAGTGGTTGTTTTACGCTGGTAGATATTATGTTTATAATACGTCCATAACCACTTGCTTTCATACCTGCTATACAGGCTATGGTTAGGTTGTGGTTGTTTATTAAATGTGCGTTGTATGCGTTTAAAAAATCGGTAGCTGTAGCATCTATTATTGGCCCACCTGCTGGCCCACCTGTATTATTTACAAGTATATTTATGGTAGTTTGTTTGTTTATTACTAAGTCGTGTATGGCGTTTTTTACACTTTCTACATCACTAAAATCAGCAATTATATAACTGTGTTGTTGCGAGCCATTGTTGGGCAATTCGTTTAGGGTTTGTTGTAGTTTTTCGGCATTGCGTGCGCACAATATTACGTTAGCATTTATTTGTGCTAAGCCCATTGCTATTGCTTTGCCTATGCCTTGTGTGCTACCACATACTAGAGCTGTTTTATTGGAGAGGTTTAGGTTCATTGGGTGTGGAGGGTTAATCAATATTAATTTCGGTACTTACGTGTAACGCTATTCCTGTTTCTTTTTTAAACTTTAGTTCTATGTCAGCTGTACTCACTACACGGTCGTTTAAACTAAATTTCGGGTGTTTTTTGTTGCATAAACAATTTTTTATGATGTAATTATCCTCCGTTTTTTTCTGTTTAAAATACTGAATTGTGATTGACATTTGTTCAGCACCGCTTTTAAGCCAATTACTTTTTTTGTTTTTTAATTCTACAAAAACCAAGGTATTTGTTTTATAACGTAGTATTCCATCACATTCACTCTCGCTATTTCCATCTTTATTTAAAGTGCCTCTACAATTATCAACAGCATAAAACTCTACAAGTAAATTTTGTTTATTTATAACTGTAGCAATCCAATTAGATTTATTTGTATTATCAATATACGCTGGTGTTTTGCTATTAGGAGTACTGTCATCACACAAGCCAAATATATTATTATTTGATGTCGTTTTCGCTTGTTTGTACGGTGAAATATTACAGATTGGTTGAAAATAATTTATTGGCATAAGTCTTCAATCTCTAATAAATCTGAAAACAAATTATTACCCTCTGCTAATTGAGCATTTAAGTAATTTTCTGATGAAGGTATTCCCTCGTAATTTCCTAATTTTATAATTTCGCCTTTATCGTTTAACTCATATATTACTAAATCATCGCCACTAATAGCAGATGTTAAAGGAACTATTGCACTTACCAATTCCTTTGCCTTATCCTTGTTTGGGCAAGTGTTTATTAATGTGTGAGCTTCAATAGCAAGCGTTAAATAATTAATAATGTAAGGGCTATGTGTTGTTAATATTAGTTTGTTGGCTAGTGTTGAGTTATTAAACTCAAGTAAACTATTTAACATTATTTTTTGTGAACTAGGAAATAAATTTTGCTCAGGCTCTTCCACTATATTAATAAAACAGGAACTTATATATTTATTTTCTATAGACTCCTTATCTTTTATATAGGACTCACTACCAGGCTGGATACTCCC
>JBEBIC010000085.1:0-10675 GCA_040080595.1 Bacteroidia bacterium
ACATATACCTACCCATAGTAGATGAAGTAATGGTGTTTGACAACATTAATGATGAACCAGAACTTATTGTGGCTAAAAAATTTGAACAGGAATTAACAGTACTAAATATAGAAAAATTTAACCAGTTAAAACAACAGCTAAATGAAAACTAATAATTTAAACTTGAGCGACGACCAAATTAAAATTTTGCAAGCTATGAAAAAAGTACGTGCAAACTTAATAGCATTTAAAAAACGTATGGGAACCGATTTAGTAACCATGCAAGGCGACAAAATAGTATTTATAAAAGCCGCCGATTTATAATTAATACTCTTAAAAATAACAACCTCAAACACACACTATAATGATACAAGACCACGAAATAGATTACAAAATTTTTGGCGAAGAAATGCAATGCGTTGAAATAGAACTTGACCCACAAGAAACCGTAATGGCCGAAAGTGGAAGTTTTATGATGATGGACGATGGTTTGCAAATGGAAACCATATTCGGCGACGGTTCTAACAAAGGCGGTGGCGGATTATTTAACAAATTATTAAGTGCTGGTAAACGTGTATTGATGGGCGAAAGCTTATTTATGACGGCTTACACCAACATTGCACAAGGCAAAAAACACGTTACTTTTGCATCACCTTATCCTGGTAAAATTATACCATTAAATTTATTACACCTTGGCGGAAAAGTAATATGCCAGAAAGATGCTTTTTTATGCGCAGCTAAAGGTGTTTCGGTAGGTATTGAGTTTCAAAAAAAATTAGGTACAGGCTTATTTGGTGGCGAAGGTTTTATAATGGAAAAGCTAGAGGGCGACGGTATGGCTTTTGTACATGCAGGCGGACACATTATTGAAAAAGACCTTACCCCAGGCGAAATGTTAAAGATAGATACTGGCTGTATAGTAGCATTTACAGGAGGTGTACAGTATGATATACAAATGGTAGGCGGTATTAAAAATACATTATTTGGTGGCGAAGGTATGTTTTATGCCGTACTTAGAGGTCCAGGCAAAGTGTGGATACAAACCTTACCCATAAGCCGCTTGGCTAGCCGTATATTGCAGTATGGTAGCGCAGGCAACCGCAAGGAAGAAGGTAGCTTATTAGGAGGTATTGGTAACTTATTAGACGGTGATGGATTTTAATAAACCCGCAAAAAATTAACATACAACTACTACAAGCGAGGGAAAAGGAAGTTCTTTTTTCCTCGTTTGAATTTAATAAACACATTTAAAACGATACAACACAATGAATGTAGATATGGAAATTGAAACCTGTATTGAGGTATTAAAAAAAGGTGGCGTAATACTTTACCCTACCGATACCGTATGGGGACTAGGTTGCGATGCCACTAATGCCAGTGCAGTACAAAAAATAAAAGAAATAAAAAAACGTGTAGAAAACAAAAGTATGATAGTGCTGGTAAACCACATTAATATGCTTAGCAAATACGTGGACGTAATACCCACTGCCGCAGTAGATATACTAGAATATGCCAGTAAACCCACTACCATTGTGTTTGACAAAATGATGGGCGTTGCCGAAAATGTAGTAGCCGCTGATGGAAGTTGTGGCGTACGCATAACGGCTGATGAATTTTGCAACAAACTAATACGTAAGTTTAATAAGCCTATTGTATCTACATCGGCAAATATTTCGGGCGAAAAAACACCTCGTAATTTTAAAGAAATAGATAAAACGTTAGCTCCATTGTGCGACTATGTTGTGCAGTTTAAAAGTGGCGAAACTACACTTGGTGTACCATCGAGCATTATTAAATTGCAAAACAACGGTTTGGTTACTATTATTCGCAAGTAAACTATGTTGTACTCTTATACTTCGCAAGTGCGTGTACGCTACGGCGAAACTGACCAAATGGGCTACGTATATTATGGCAACTACGCCTTATACTACGAAACTGGGCGTGTAGAAATGTTACGCTCCTTGGGTATATCCTACCGAAGTATGGAAGAGCAAGGGGTTATGTTGCCTGTACTTTCGTTAAATTGCAAATACATTTTACCTGCCAAGTACGACGATTTACTTACCATAAAAACAACTTTAGTAACCCAACCTAATGTGCGTATTAGTTTTGAATACGAAATATACAACGAGGCACAACTATTAGTAAACAAAGGCGATACAACTCTCGTATTTGCAAGTACCACAACAGGTAAACCTATGCAAGCACCAGAGTGGTTTTTGGATACATTAAAAACTAAATTACAAGCTTAACGATTAATTAAGGGAGTGAGTTGTAATTATTTACGTCTCTGTTTTGCTCGTAATTCGTAATTTTCAATTCGTAATTGGTAGCCTCTTAGCTTATATCAATGTTGTATTTGCTTAATAAACCAGCTACACTACCTATGCTGAATTTTGCTTTTTTAATGCGATTGAGTTCAGGATCTAATGCAAAATTACGAGCGGTTCTAAAATCTACTTTTTCTAATAATGTACGGTCAAATGTTGCTCCTGCTAAATCGCAGTTATCAAACAATGAAGAAGTTAAATCGGCTTCAGTAAAATCTACTTCGTGTAACGTACACGTGTTAAATTGCGTAGCTTTGGCTTTAAGCTGAAAAAATGAAGAATGATTTAACACACAATCGTTAAACTTTATAGCAAACAAAAACGGATTACATACATCAAAGCGCATTCCCAGTACCTTACACTGGTTAAAACTCACGGTTTTAAATCCAGTTTTATTTACTATTGCCATACTCATATTGCAATGCGTAAACGTACAATCTATAAAATCTATACTAGACATATCTACTGCCGAAAAATTACAATTTTCAAAACTACAATTTTCGTAATCGCCCTGTGTTAAGGCAAGGATGGTGTAATCTATGTTTTCAAAAACTTGGTCTTCTATATAGGGTTTAAGCATAGGGGATAAAATGTTGTGATGATTAATTCTTCATTTTTATCATTCGTTTTTAAGTTTAAACGTTGAATAAGACTGAATTAATGGCTGAATTGATTTAGAAAAACCTTCATCTTGAGATGCTATCATAAAAGCATAAACAAAATCTTTATTCTCTTTAAACACAAGAGCAACTCTGTTATTTGCAAACTTTGTATTAGAAAAATCATCAACTATTAATCTTGTTTTTATATTATTAAAATAAAGAGTGTCATCATATTTTACATCATAAGGTTTTTCCAAATAAGCACCTATTTTTGATTTATGTATCAAGTGAATTTGCATCATAGGATATTTATCTGTGCTTGAATATACTGTTAATAATATACGATCACCAGTTGTAGTATCAATACTTTCAGTAGTATCAATCTGAAATAGAGGTGGTGTTTTTATTACAAAATCTTTTTTTTCTATTTGCTTCCAACTACTTGTGTTTGCAAACCTTGCCATGTGAAATAACGCTGAATAATCATCATTTGCAATATCTTGGTTTGAACCATCAGGTATAGTTTCACTACAACCAATAATTGATAGTAAGAGGATAAATAAATATATACGTTTCATTACCTACTTTCCAAACTTCGCTTTTAGCGCAGCTAGTGCATCGTGCATGCTATTTGCTGGCGTTTCTTCTTTTTTGAGTTGTGGTTTTGGTCTGTTATGTACTACTGTGGTATGTATTTTTTCTTTAGGAGCTGCGGGGCTTGTTCTACGTTCTGTTTTTTCAGTTTTGTCCTGCTTGTTTATGCCTTTCATACTAAGGGCTATACGCTTGCGTAACACATCTACCTCAGTAACTTCTGCCATTACTTTTTGCCCTACTTTTACTACTTCCGATGGGTCGCTTATAAAGTTATCGCTCAATTGTGATACGTGTATTAGCCCATCTTGATGCACCCCAATATCTACAAACGCACCAAACTTGGTTACGTTGGTAACAATACCTGGCAGGAGCATACCTACATTAAGGTCAGCAATTTTGTTTACTGTTTTATCAAATTCAAATATCTCAAATTCCTTACGCGGGTCGCGCCCTGGTTTTTCCAATTCTTTCAAAATATCTTTTAAGGTAAACTCCCCTACTTTGGCACTAATGTATTTTTTTATATCTATTGTTTCACGTATTGATTTTTCGTTTATTAAATCTTCCAAAGTACAATTCGCATCTTTTGCCATAGCTTCCACGGTAGCGTAGCTTTCGGGGTGTACGGCACTTGCATCTAATGGATTTTTGGCATTGCGTATGCGCAAGAAACCTGCACATTGTTCAAATGCTTTTTCGCCCATACGAGGCACGTCCAACAATTGTTTACGAGTGGTAAATGCACCTTTTTCGTTGCGATATTTTACTATGTTATTAGCCAATGCAGGACCTAAACCAGCCACGTACGTAAGGAGTTCCTTACTTGCCGTGTTCAATTCTACACCTACATTATTCACACTACTTTCTACTACCTCGTCTAGTTTTTTCTTTAATAAATTTTGATCTACATCATGCTGGTACTGCCCCACTCCTATAGATTTTGGGTCTATTTTTACCAACTCTGCTAATGGGTCGGCAAGTCGGCGTCCTATACTTACGGCACCACGCACGGTTATGTCTTTATCAGGAAACTCCTCACGAGCCACATCGCTTGCGCTGTATATACTTGCTCCACTTTCGTTTACCATTATTACCATAATAGTTTCGGGCAACATTTTTATGCCACGTACAAATGTTTCTGTTTCTCGCCCTGCTGTTCCATTGCCTATTGCTATGGCCTCTATGTTGTGCGTTGCTGCTAACTTAAATACTTCTTGCTCAGCAGCTACTGCTCCACCTGTACCTGTGTGGGGGTATATAACACTATCGGCTAACAATTTACCTTGCTCATCAAGTACTACTACTTTACAACCAGTTCTAAACCCTGGATCTATTGCCATTATGCGTTTTTGTCCAAGTGGTGCGGCAAGCATCAACTCACGTACATTATCGGCAAATACATTTATGGCTGCATCATCGGCTGCTTTTTTGGTAAGTACACGGTACTCGCTTTCCATACTTGGTTGTAGTAATCGCTTGTAAGAATCGTCTATTGCTTTTTTAACTAAAGTAGTGCATTGGTTTTTATTTTTCAAAAACAAACGCTCCAAACTATGTACTGCATCATCTACCTCGGGTGCTATATCTATGCCTAATATGCCTTCGTTTTCGCCACGGCGCATTGCTAACAAACGGTGGCTTGGGCATTTCATTAAGGGTTCCGACCATTCAAAATAATCGGCAAATTTTTCGCCCTCTTCTTTTTTACCATAACGCACGGTACTGGTAATAATGGCAGAGTTTTTAAATATATTACGCAAACCTACACGGGCAGTTTCGTCTTCACTTATTAGTTCGGCTATTATATCTAATGCGCCTGCTATGGCTTCTTCGGTAGTGTTTACGCCTAATTCAGCATTAATGTATGCTTTAGCTTCGGCGTCTATGGTATTGCTTTCTTGTTCAAATATAAGTGTTGCCAATGGTTCTAAACCTTTTTCTTTGGCTGCCATTGCACGTGTTTTACGTTTTGGTTTGTAAGGCAAATACAAATCTTCTAGCTGACTTATAACTGCTGCACCTTCTATTTTGGCTTTGAGTTCGGGCGTAAGTTTGCCTTGCTCCTCAATAGTTTTTAGTATAAATGCACGACGGTTTTCTAACTCTTCAAACTCGGTATTTAAGTTTTTAATGTTGATGATTTGTACCTCGTCCAAACCACCAGTTGCTTCCTTACGGTAACGTGCCAAAAACGGAACTGTGCCGCCTTCGGCTAATAATTCTAAAGTTGCAGCAACTTGTTTTTTATCAATATTAAGTTTTGATGCTATTAATAATGCAAAGTTATTCATGATGTGTTTTTAAATAATTGTGATGAATGGATTGGTTAAAATATAATATGAAATAAAAGTATGCTATTTATAGTTGTTAGAAGTAGTAAAGTGCCTATTTTAGATGTAGTTTTTACTCTTCATAGTCTTCAGCGGTATAGTTAAATTCCACTTTGCTTTGTAAAACAATTTCGTCAAGTATATTATTTAAATAACCTTGCTTTACGGCATCATTAAATCTTGCATTCAAAATTGGGATATTTATTATCTCTTCAATGCAGCTCATATATTTTTCAACAATTGCGTTTATTGAATAAGTTTTGTTTGCATTGTCTTGAATTTTATTTTTTAATAAATTAACGTCTTCGTCTGCTTTAATTACAAAAGTTATTGGATATTTTTGAATTTTATCTATATCCAAAAAATATTTTTTAAAGTCCAACGTTTCAGTTACTTGAAAAAATCTACCTAATGGTTTCATTACAAAATCAATACCTCCATCGTTTGCGTTAGTCCTACCTGTTTTGTAAAGTTTCAACTTTTCAGTATTTAATTGATCCATTTTATACCCCCAAATAATAGTTTGGTCGTGGTAGTAAAATTTTAGAATTGAATAACTTACAATTTCAAAAAGTCGTGCATCTACATTTGGTGCAAGTAAACCAATAATAAACTCCTCCACCTTTTCGGGTGTTGTATTTTCAATATTTTGTAGTTCTTCGCATTGCTTAACAAATTGTTGAAAAGCATCTTGTTTTGTTTTTGTATATTCGTTAATTATTTCAATAATAGCGGTTGCTATATTTAGGTTAGACTTACCAACCTTTACCTTTAACAAATTTTCATTTATCCAATACCTATTGGTCGTCAAATCTCTTAAAATTGGTTTATAATCTGAACTTGGAAAATACTTTTCAAATTCAGCGTTCATACGATTATTTAAAGCGTGGTTTTGTAATTTATTTCCAAATGGTAATTCCCTTTGGCGTGCAAAAAGTTTATTGAATAAAGCTCCCTCATATTTTGAATAATTGCCTTTTAAATTAAATTCATGTGCTACATAATCCTCAATAATTACATAAATAGCATATAAATTAGCAAAACTTGACCTTGCTTTAGAATCTCTGCCTGCCGAACGAGTTTTTTCGTTTATGTATTGAATAATTTGGCTTTTTTCAAAAATATCATCTGCATTCTTATCAAAAGTTCGTTGTAATATTTCTTTAATCTTAGTCGTGAATATATGTTCCATTTGGGTCAAATAAGGTTAAATTTTGTTGTAGCACAATTCTTTCTGTTTCAAAAGTTCGTATTTCTTTTTTTAATTTTTCGCCTTTGAATTCTTTGGCTAACAATAATCTTCTTAACCCTATTTTAACATATTCGTCTTGTAACTCAATACCTATTGAATTTCTATTTAATTCTTTTGCTACATAACAAGTGGTAAAAGTTCCAGAAAATGGGTCTAAAACTAAATCACCTTCATTTGAACTGGCTTTTATTATTCTTTCAAGTAGCGCAATAGGTTTTTGTGTTGGATGATTTTCATATTCGTCCATTCGGTAACGAACTCTCGAAAACTCCCACACGTTTCCTGGTACTTTTTCTGAATTATACACAGCAGGTATAGCTTTTCTGTAATCAATAAGTTTACGCTTTGCTCCTGTTTTTGCTTCTACTAAAATATCATTTGTATTAAATGTGTAATTGTTTTTATCTTTTACACAAAATAAAATAGGTTCGTACATTGAGCCATAATGCTTTTTTGCCTGAACTCCCGAACTATCATAAGACCAAACAAGTCTTGAAAGTATGGTTAATTTTTTTCGTAAATGAATATCAAAATAGGGCATAAATTGGGTTGCTGTCATTACATAAAAACTCCCATTAGGTTTTAGTTTTTGAATACACAAGTCTAGCCACTCATAGCACCATTCCAAATAACCATCTTCCGTTTCCCATTTTTCAATTTGTCCATTGAAATTTTTGCCAATATTGTAAGGTGGGTCAGCAAAAATTAAATCTACAGAATTATCTGGTAACGTTTTTAAGGCAACCAATGCATCAGCATATATTATTTTATGTTTATTGTTACCTAATACTTCCATTTTGTCAATATTGTTATCCTAAATATACAACTTTTTTTTTAAAAAACTTTGCACGTTATTTATCTCTACAACAACTGTTTTACAATACTTTCAATGCTTAATCCGTCGGCTTCGGCTTTGTAGTTTTTTACCATTCTATGGCGTAACACGTTTACGGCTACTGCTTTTACATCTTCAATATCAGGCGAATATTTACCATTGAGTACAGCGTGGCATTTAGCGCCTAATATCAAGTACTGCGATGCTCTTGGCCCTGCTCCCCACGATATATAATCTTTAATTACGGCTGGTGCTAAGTCGCCATTGGGGCGTGTTTTGTTTACCAATGTTACTGCGTATTCTAGCACATTATCGGTTACGGGTACACGGCGTACTAACTCCTGAAACTCAATAATTTCGGCCGATGTAAGCACGTGTTGTAATTCTACCTTAGTGTTTTGCGTAGTGTTTTTTGCTATTTTTAATTCGTCTTGCAATGTTGGATAATCCAAGTATAGGCTAAACATAAAACGGTCCAACTGTGCTTCGGGCAATGGGTATGTTCCCTCTTGCTCAATAGGATTTTGGGTAGCTATTACAAAAAATGGATTGTCCAATTTGTATAATTTACCGCCTGCCGTTATTTGTTTTTCTTGCATAGCTTCCAATAGTGCGGCTTGCGTTTTTGGTGGCGTACGATTTATTTCATCAGCCAATATTACGTTACTAAATATGGGGCCTTGTATAAATTTAAAACTACGATTTTCGTCTAATATTTCGGAACCTATAATGTCGCTTGGCATAAGGTCGGGCGTAAACTGTATGCGGTTAAATTTCAAGCCTAATGTTTGCGCAATAGTATTAACCAATAATGTTTTGGCTAAGCCTGGCACGCCTACCAATAGGCAATGTCCGCCACTAAATATAGATATTATTACATCTTTTACAATGTGCTCTTGTCCGTATATAACCTTACCTATTTCGGTAGTAAGTTGGTTGTATTTTGTGTTAAATGCTTTTACAGCTTCTACATCGTTGGCGTATGTTGTCATAGTTATATAATAAGTTGAAGAGATAAATGTGTGCGGTTTATTTGGTGGTTAAGTTGTATTTAAACGTACAGTTGGCGTAAGGTTCGTTTACTTTTATGTACATAGTTTGTTTTTTCTTTTTAATCCAACTTAATAGTAGGGTTTGTTGCTTGGCATTAATAGCTTGGTTTTGCAAGCGTTGATAGTCGTCTTTTAAGTTTACACGATGTGGTTCGGAGCGTGTTTTTAAACACAGTATTCGATACGCATTTTTACCTTCGTTAGTTTTAAATGGTATTGGTCGGGTATATTCGCCCACTTTAAGTTTATCTACTGCGTAAAATGTTTGTTGGTCAAGGTCAGTGTTTTCAAACTTAGTAGTACCTGTTTGTTGGTTCGTAAGTTTTCCACCACTGTATTTAGTTTCTTTATCGGTAGTAAATTTAAGTACCGCAGCATCAAATTTCAATGAATCGTTTTGCAACAAATTATAAATAGAATCCATTTTGGTGTATGCCAATGCAATATCCTCGCCCGAAGTTTTTGCACTAATCAGTATATGGCGCACATTTATTTGTTCGCCACGGCGTTCAATTAATTGTATGATATGAAACCCAAATTGTGTTTCTACTATTTGTGATATTTCTTTGCCTTTAAGTGCAAATGCGGCTGCTTCAAACTCGGGCACTAATTGTCCACGCCCCAAAAAACCTAAATCGCCCGCTAGCTTAGCGCTACCAGGGTCTTCGCTATAAGCTACTGCCAATGCACCAAAATCTTCGCCTGCATTTACACGGTCTCTTAGTTTAGTTAGTTTATCGCGTACGGCTTGTTTTTCTTTTGCGCTAATGGGCGGCTCTATTACGATGTGCGCAAGTTCTACTTCCGAGTTTATGAATGGTAAACTATCTACAGGTATTTCGTTGTAAAATTTGCGTACTTCGGCAGGAGTTACGGTTACGTTGCCCGATATTTTGGCTTGTACGTTTTGTGCCAATAAAGTTTCACGTACGTTATCTCTAAAATCGTCTTTTATTTTATCTACCGATTTACCATAAAACTTTTCCAACTCTTCTTCCGAGCCAAATTGTTGTGTATAGTAGCGTATTCTTCGGTCTAACTCGGCGTCTATTTGCTTATCGCTTATGTCTATACTATCCAATTGTCCTTGGGTGTATAACATTTTTTGAAACAATAATTCTTCCAATATTTCGCACTCGTCCTTAACTACACTTTGTGCTTTTAATTGCTCTGTTTGAAACTTAACTTGCGACAACAACACAGGATTGTTGGCCACTACGGCCACTACTTTGTCTATTACATTTTTTTGTGCAAATGTAGTGTTTACAGTTATTGCAAGCGTAAGTGCAATTATTATTTGGGTTGCTTTCATTTAGGGGAGTATAGTTGCTTCTTTGTTTTTAATTCCTTCGGTGTATATTGTTTTTTCGGCACGTTGTATTAATTCCAACTTACGTTTGTTTAAAATAAGTTGCTTAATGTTATCCATTTCAAATGATAACGGCGATGTGCTATTGTTTATTTTAAAGCCTACGATATTAGCAAAATAATTGTTTACGCTGTCTTTTAATTCTATGTTGCGGTTGTTTTGTATATACTCTTCTTGGTTGTATGTTTTTATAGGAATTTCTTTTAATAAATCGTCAAACAATAGCCACGTGTTGTTATCAAAATAATAATTATCAGCGTACTGCACGCATAGTTCTTTTAGTTTTTCTAGTTGTTTAGCGTCGGTTGTGCGATACAGTTGTTTTATAT
>JBEBIC010000086.1:0-10658 GCA_040080595.1 Bacteroidia bacterium
TAATACGGCTAATATATACTAAATTAACAATAAAACGGCTACTATTTATGAAAATAGCAGCCGTTTTATTGTATTAACAAGTAAGGTGTTTTATGTACTAATTAATATACTCAAAGCCTGTGTATTTAACTAATGCTTGAGGTATGCGTATTCCATTTTCGGTTTGATGATTTTCTAGTAACGACGCTACTATACGAGGCAATGCCAATGCACTACCATTAAGCGTATGTACCAATTGTACTTTGCCCTCTGCATCTTTGTAACGGCACTTTAAACGGTTAGCTTGAAAGGTTTCAAAGTTAGATATTGAACTTACTTCCAACCAACGTTCTTGGGCTGCACTAAACACTTCCATATCGTACGTAAGTGCTGAGGTAAAGCTCATATCGCCACCGCATAATTTTAGTACACGGTAGGGTAGTTCTAATTTATTTAACAAACTCTCTACATACGTTACCATTTGTTGGTGCAGTTCGTAGCTGTTGCTTGGGTGGGCTATTTGCACTATTTCTACTTTATCAAACTGATGCAAACGGTTTAAGCCACGTACATCTTTACCATAACTTCCTGCTTCCCTACGGAAACAAGGTGTGTAGGCGGTATTTTTTACAGGCAATTCACTTTCTTTAAGTATAACATCTCTGTATATGTTGGTAACGGGTACTTCGGCAGTAGGTATGCAATATAGGTTATCTACTTGCATGTGATACATTTGCCCTTCTTTATCAGGCAAGTTGCCTGTACCATAAGCCGATGCTTCGTTTACAAATATAGGAGGTTGTACTTCGGCATAGCCTTGTGCTGCGGCTTCGTCCAAAAAGAAATTAATTAACGCACGTTGTAATTTTGCGCCTTTGCCTTTATACACAGGAAAGCCTGCACCAGTAATTTTTACGCCTAATTCAAAGTCTATTAAATCGTATTTTTTGCATAAGTCCCAGTGAGGTACTGCGCCAGCGTGTAAGGTAGGTATAGCACCTGCTGTACGCACTATTTCGTTATCTTCGGGTGTGTGCCCCACAGGTACTGCATCAGCAGGAATGTTGGGTATGGTATATAGTATATTTTGTATTTGTAGTTCTATATCCGCTAATTTATCGCCCAATTGTTTGCTCGTTTCTTTGTTGGCAAGGGTAGTTTCTTTTAGTGCATTAGCTTCGTCTTTATTGCCTGCTTTCATAAGGTCGCCTACTTGTTTGGCAAGCGCATTGTTTTGTGCAAGTATGGCTTCTTGTTCGTTTTGTGTGGTACGACGTGCGGTATCTAAGGCTATTACTTCGTGTATTGCAGCTTCGTTTTTAAAATTTTTCTTAGCAAGTTTTTCTATAACTTGTTGTGTGTTTTCGCGTAGTGTGCTTAGTTGTAACATAGTGTTGTAAGGTTAAATGTTTATTGTTGTAATTACAAATGCGTATTTTTTTAATTCGTAATTGATTTATAAAGTTCCGCACGTGCTGCTTTTACACGTTCATCAACTATGTATTCATCATAAGGTATGCGGCGGTCAATAACACCGTAGGGCGTTATTTCTATAATACGATTGGCAATAGTTTGTATAAACTGATGGTCATGCGATATAAATAATAAGTTACCCTTAAAATCGGTAAGCGAGTTATTGAGCGATGTTATACTTTCCAAATCTAAGTGATTGGTAGGTTGGTCTAATATCAAGGTATTGCGCCCTTCCATCATTATGCGAGAGAGCATACAACGTACCTTTTCGCCCCCTGATAATACCTTGCATTTTTTTAATGCTTCCTCGCCGCTAAATAACATACGGCCCAAGAAACCACGCACGTAGGCTTGTTCTTTTTCGGGACTAAAATCAGTAAGCCAATCTACTATGGAAGTATCAATGTTAAATATATGCGCATTTTCTTTAGGGAAATAACTTATGGCTGCGTTAGCATTCCACTTGTAATGTCCGCTATCGTTGGTAGATTCGCCTGCAAGCACTTGAAATAGTTCCGATATTACAGTATCGTCTTTACACAAAAATGCAATTTTATCGCCACTGTCCATTTCTAATCTAAAATTATTAAACAGTTCTTTGCCATCTACTTTTTTGCACAAACCCTCTATTTCCAACACATTGCCACGTGTTTCTTTTTCGGTTTTAAATTGTATAAACGGATACTTACGTGTACTTGGTTTGATGTCTTCCAACACTAATTTACCCAACAATTTTTTACGAGAGGTAGCTTGTCGGCTCTTGGAAGCGTTGGCACTAAAGCGTGCTACGAAATCTTCTAATTCCTTACGACGGTCTTCGGTTTTTTTGTTGGCGTCTTGGCGTTGTTTTAATATTAATTGCGATGATTCGTACCAGAACGAATAGTTACCTGTAAACACATTTATTTGGCTAAAATCAATATCGGCAATGTGTGTACATACATTATCCAAAAAGTGACGGTCGTGGCTTACCACAATAACCGTGTTTTGAAAATTGGCCAAAAAGTCTTCTAACCATAGCACCGTATCTACATCTAAGTTGTTGGTAGGCTCATCAAGTAGCAATACGTCGGGGTTGCCAAATAAGGCTTGAGCAAGCAATACTTTTACTTTTTGGCTACCACCAAGGTCGCTCATTAGTTTAAAATGTAAATCTTCGGTAATACCCAATTCACTAAGGAGTTGCGCAGCTTCGGTTTCGGCGTCCCAGCCGTTAAGTTCGGCAAATTCCGATTCTAATTCGGCTGTACGCATACCATCGGCATCAGTAAAATCTTCTTTGGCATATAGGGCTTCTTTTTCGTTCATTATTTCAAACAAACGCTTGTTGCCCATTATTACTGTTTTAAGCACCTCTACATCATCAAACGAAGTTTGGTTTTGACTAAGTACCGACAAACGCTCGCCAGGAGTTAATATTACCGAGCCTTTGCTGGCTTCAATATCTCCCGAAAGTATTTTTAAATACGTTGATTTTCCTGCGCCATTAGCACCTATAAGTCCGTAGCAGTTGCCAGGGTTAAATTGTATGCTTACGTTTTCGAATAATACACGTTTGCCGTATTGTAGTGTGATGTTGCTTGTTGCTATCATAGAGTAATTTACGCTTTTTTATATTTACGGCGAAAGTACACAAATTTGCATTACTTAACAAGGGCGCATTACACACCTATTTTCATTACTAAAATTAGTCCTTAATGGCTATAAGTAACAAAATGCGCCCTTGTAGTTTTAGTCTGTATTTTTTGGTAATAACAGCTTTGTCGTTCTGTTTTATTTTGGCTATGGTTGCTTCATAATGATTGTTATCCAAATTATCATCATTTAGTACTTTAAAAATGACGGTGTCACCTTTAGTAGTATAAGTACCGTAAGAACTCGTTAAACCTACTAACAATATCTTCACTACCATCTTCCCATCTTGCTCTATCTCAACAGTATCTTTGCCCATTGAATGCCAAATTTGAAAAAAATTAAAATACTCATCGTTCACTTTAGCATTTAAATTACAATCAATAGATGGATTTAACTCGTAAATTTCATAATTATAAATAGTACCGCAATAACCCACATAAAGTTGTATGGTATCATACTTAAACACATCTATATTTTTATTAACTAAGTTTAAAATAGGTTTGTGCCAATCCAGTTCTACACTAAAAATTTGCTCAGGATTTTTACTGTAATATTCATAAGTATTATGGCTAAAACTACTAATGGTATCGTTGCAAGGTATAATTTGCTGCGAAAACACGTGTAACGATAGGAGTGTAAAAAATATACTTAGCGCTTTTTTCATATTCAAATTTAACATTATTTAACATTACACATTACAATGTTAATTGTTTAGCCACGAGTAGTGCCTAAATGGCTACAACATTAATAAGTTTGTAAGTACATATATCTACCCGCACAATGCTATTCAACTTTATTGTAATGAAAACTTTACTACACACTATTCGCAAAATAATTATACGTGCCTTAATTGTATTTTTTGTTGTAACCATTGGTATTACTATATTATACCGCTTTGTACCTGTGCCTATAACGCCACTAATGGTACAACGCTATATTGAACAAGACAATGCACAACTCAAAAAAAACTGGGTACCACTTACTGCTATGAGTCCCGACATGCCACTAGCAGTAATAGCTAGCGAAGACCAACTATTTATGCAACACTATGGCTTTGATGTAAAAGCAATACAAAAAGCACTCGATTACAACAAAAAAAAGAATGGTAAAAAAATTAAAGGAGCTTCGACCATTAGCCAACAAACTGCCAAAAACGTGTTTTTGTGGCAAGGGCGCACTTGGCTACGCAAGGGCTTAGAGGTATATTTTACTGCACTTATAGAGCTACTGTGGAGTAAGGATAGAATAATAGAAGTATATTTAAACGTAATAGAAATGGGGCGTGGCGTATATGGCGCTGATGCAGCTGCCGAATATTATTTTAACAAAAATGCAAAACAACTTAATGCTGCCGAATGTGCGAGTATTGCGGCAATACTACCCAACCCTATAAAATGGAGCGCACGTAAGCGCACTGCCTATATAGACAAGCGTAAAAACTGGACACTAAAGCAAATGCGCTATTTGCGTGAGGGAATAACCGACCAACTATTTACGGAGGAAGAGCCCGAAGAAGAGCCTGAAGAAGAGCCTGAAGAAGAAATAAAAACATCAAAAAAATAATTATGCTACAACTCGTATTTGCTACGCACAACGCCAATAAACTTAAAGAAATACAGCAACAACTCGGCACTGCTTTTACCTTAATAAGCATGAGCGATATTAATTGCACTACCGACATTGAAGAAACAGGCGAAACCTTTGCTGCTAATGCACAACTCAAAACCAATTACATAAGCACTACTTATAATTTAAATTGCTTTGGCGATGATAGCGGATTGTGTGTAGAAGCCTTGAACAATGCGCCAGGCGTGCACTCGGCACGTTATGCAGGCGAGCATAAAAACGATGATGATAATATGAACAAATTGCTGTTAGCACTACAAAATAGTAGTAACCGCAATGCGTATTTTAAAACCGTAATTTCGTTGCAATACAATACTAAAAACTATTTGTTTGAAGGCGAAATACATGGAACAATTATTGCCGAAAAACGTGGCGCAAATGGCTTTGGTTACGACCCAATATTTGTACCCAATGGTTACGATAAAACATTTGCAGAGCTTGATTACACTATAAAAAATACCATAAGCCACCGAGCAATAGCATTTAAAAAACTAATACAATTTTTACAACAGAAGAGTTCAATTACGAATTAATAATTACGAATTACGTTTAAAACAAATTACTTAGCACAACACACATTTATATACATTAAACCAATGACAACTAAAATTAAAGTAGGGATATTTTTTGGAGGCAATAGCAAAGAGCGTGAGGTATCGTTTGCGGGCGGACGCACAGTGTACGATAACCTTAACAAATCGTTGTTTGAGGCTATTCCAATATTTGTAGATAGCTTTAATAATTTTGTGTTGTTGAATTGGGAGTGTGTGTATAAAGGCTCTATTCGCGATTTTTATCCTGCCGTAAATGATTACCCTGCTAACAAAGGTGATTTTCAAATATACGCCGAAAGCATTGGTATTGTTGGTAAAAACGAACAACAAGCATTAACCAATAGCATAGGCACACACATTAGTATTGACGAATTAAGCACCCGTATTGACTTTGCTTTCCTTGCATTACATGGTCCATTTGGCGAAGATGGTAAACTACAAGGCGTGTTAGATTTTTACAACATTCCGTTTAGTGGTTCGGGCATATTACCTAGCGCAATAGGCATAAACAAAGCGGTACAAAAGAAACTAATGCGTGATGCAGGTTTTAATGTACCCAAAGTTATTACCATAAAACGTGAAGAATATATAGGCGGAAAGTGCGCCCATAAATTTGAACAAGCCGCACAAACCATTGACTACCCTATGGTGGTAAAACCCGCTAATCAAGGGTCGTCTATAGGTATTACTATTTTAAATGATACCAGCGAAATGGCGTATATGCTTGCTGTGGAAAAAGCATTTTTTACCCGTTGGATTGATGCTGGTGAGTGGAGAGCAATGACTAAAGCTGCGCAACACGAATACACTAAAACATTAGGCGATATACGTGAAGGTGTGGGAATGCCTGTGCGAGTAAACAATGGTAGTACATCATCCGTTATTTATCATCCATTTGATTTAGAATATTATTTAATAAAAAATTTTGCTAATGGCGCACAAGGCATATTAGTAGAGAGTTTAGACGCTGAGAGTGAGGTGTTGATAGAATCGTTTATTGACGGTAAGGAGTTTAGTTGTGTAGTTGTACAAGACGAGAATGATGCGCCACAAGCCTTGCCTCCAACTGAAATACGCA
Source organism: Bacteroidia bacterium (assembly GCA_040080595.1). Classification (GTDB taxonomy): domain Bacteria; phylum Bacteroidota; class Bacteroidia; order UBA4408; family UBA4408; genus JACMRI01. The sequence goes on from JBEBIC010000086.1 coordinate 6,346, forward strand.
AAAGTGGCGATTTGTTTGACTATCGTAAAAAATATTTACCAGGTTTATCGCGCAAGATAACGCCAATAGATATTCCAACTGAACAAATAAACGCCATACGTGCCGAGTGCGAAAAATTGTTTGTAGAGCTACACTTCAACGTTTACGCACGTATTGATGGTTTTATAACCAACGATGGTAAAATATTTCTCAACGACCCTAATACCACAAGTGGTATGATGCCGTCGTCGTTCTTTTTTCATCAAGCTGCGGAAATAGGTTTAAATCCATCGCAGTTTTTAACGTATATTATTCGTACATCGCTACGCCAACGCTGCTTAGAGGCTAAGTTAAACTTAACTTACGAAGCCGTATTGCACCACTTAGATGCGGCTATTTTGCATTTAAAAAACAACACTAATGCTAAAACTAAAATAGCAGTACTATTGGGCGGTTACAGCAGCGAGCGCCACATATCAGTAGAGAGCGGACGAAACATTTACGAAAAGCTAGCATCATCAAGCGAATACGAACCTGTACCTATATTTGTAACAGGCAGTAATGATGATGTGCAACTGTATCAAATACCTATAAGCGTGTTGCTTAAAGACAATGCCGATGATATAAAAGAGAAGGTGGATAATTATAAAGTACACGAAGTTATACATCAAATTATACATACGTGCAATAGCATCACACACAAATACTCAAGCGCAGATAGCCTTGCAGCACCTAAGCGCATTACATTTGCCGAATTGGGTACACTTGTGCAAGGTGTGTTTATAGCACTGCACGGCAGACCAGGCGAAGACGGTAAAGTACAAACCGAACTGCAAAAAGTAGGATTGTATTATAATGGTTCAGGCCCCGAAAGTAGCCTTATCACTATAAATAAATACGATACTAATGCCTTGCTTATGCAACACGGTATGCTTGCCGCTAAGCATAATTTAATACAAAAAACAGATTGGAATAACGCTACCGAAAAAACAATTGCGTTTATAGAAAGTAACTATCCGTATCCGTTTATTACCAAGCCTGTGGACGATGGTTGCAGTAGTGCTGTTAAAAAAATAAAGAACCGTACTGAGCTACAAGCCTTTGCTACGCTAATTTTTAGAGACTCCGAAACCCTTGATGCGGAAGCAATAGAAGTATTACACATAAAAGAAAAAGAAGAGTTTCCATCAAAGCCATTGTTCTTAATTGAAGAATTAATTAGTAAAAAAGATGCTGACCATTTTTTGGAAATAACAGGCGGAATGCTTACCAGTTACGATGCGCAGGGCAACATAAGCTACGAATTATTTGAAGCCAGCGAAACACTTACTACGGGCGATGTACTTAGTTTGGAAGAAAAGTTTTTAGCGGGACAAGGTCAAAACCTTACACCTGCACGCTACCACAGCAATCCTGAAATTCGCCAAAAAGTATCGGAGCAAGTAAAACACGAATTAGAAAAAGCGGCTCGTGCGCTTAACATACAAGGCTATTGCCGTATAGATGCCTTTGTGCGTGTGTATGGTGATTGTGATAAAGTGGAAGTAATATTTATAGAAGTAAACTCATTACCAGGAATGACACCTGCTACCTGCATTTTTCATCAAACTGCTATTAATGGTTATACACCGTATGCCTTTATACGTAACATTTTGGAGTTTGGTAAGCAACGTAGTAAATTAATCTCCGCATAATTAATGAGATTAAGCGTAATTGCACTTATTGTTTTATGTAAAGTTGTTGTTGGACAAAATAAATTTAGTCTTCAATTGGCTGATTCTGTAGTGAGTTTAACAAAACAAAAAGTAGTATATGACCCTACTTATTTTAACATAAAATATCCTAATGGCGATGTGCCTGCTGGTAAAGGTGTGTGTACTGATGTAGTGATTAGAGCCTATAGAAAAATGGGGGTTGATTTACAAAAAAACGTACACGAGGATATGAAAAATAATTTTAGTAAATATCCTAAAACATGGGGTTTAAAGCATACCGACCCTAACATAGACCACCGCCGTGTACCTAACTTAATGGTGTATTTTGCTAAATATGGTACTGTAAAATCAACGAGTACTAAACCACAAAATTATTTGCCTGGTGATATTGTATGTTGGAATTTAGGAGGTGTTGTTACGCACATTGGAATGGTGTCTAACAAAAAATCAAAAGATAACAAACGCTACTTAATGGTGCATAATATTGGCGCAGGACAAGTACTTGAGGACTGCCTATTTTCCTACAAAATAATAGGGCATTATCAATACGCAAAACAATAGTAATATTAAAAAAACATGTACACTACACGCATACTTACTTACGACCAACTTACCAAGCAAGACCTATATGCCTTGCTACGCTTGCGTAGTACGGTGTTTATAGTAGAACAAAACTGTGCTTACCAAGATTTGGACAACAACGACCAACACGCACAACATGTGTTAATATACAATAACGCCAACGAACTTGTAGCTACTTGTCGCTTGTTTGGCAAAGGTATAATGTATGATAACTATGCCTGTATAGGCCGTGTATGTTGCGCTACACACACACGCAACACAGGAGTAGGCAAACTATTAATGCAAACGGCATTGCAACACACAACTACTGTAATGCAAGAACCCATAATTAAAATAAGCGCACAATATTATTTACTACAGTTTTATACTGCCTTAGGTTTTGTAGCCCAAGGCGATATCTATTTAGAAGACAACATAGACCATATAGCTATGGTGTATGGGGCGTAATAATACTGTTAAAGCGCCAAGAAAAACGCCATTAGGTAAGCTTTAAGCTTGTTAGTAGAAAAGTATAGGTTGGGCACTAAAACGCCTTGCGTCGGGGGTATGGGCTGTTATTCGTAAATGTCTTTACGATGCCCAATTGTAATAATATCAATAATAAGGAGGTTATCTATTATTTCGTAAATAATGCGGTAGTTTCCTACTCTAATTCTATAACCGTCTCGCCCTTTGAGTTTTAACGAGCCATTTGGACGAGGATTATTTTCAAGTTCGGTTATGGCGTTTATTAAGGGGTCGGCAATATCATCAGTATATTTGTCTAATTGCTTTTGCGCTTTTTTTGATAATACAACAGAGTAGTTAGCCATTATTTTTTTTACGAGTTTTTAAATAATCAGCAAATAAAATGCGCTCTCCAGTATCGTTTTTCTTAGCGTCATCATATAGCTTAACATCTTCAATATCTTCAAGCTCTTCAATAAGATAATCAAATTCGTTTTGGGGCAATACTACAAGATTTTTACCCGCTGTATCTTTAATGTATTGTGGATGTAGAGTTAGCATGGTGTTTAGATGTTAATTAATTTATAACGTTTTATAAAACAAATATACAAAAAAAACTGCCTACTTTCTGTTCAAAAGTAGGCAGTTTTTTACATCGCCCATTGCTTGTGCATCAGCATAGTGTGTTGCTTACACAACGCTCATTATTACATTACGGTAAAACCTTTGGTGAGCGAAGCCGAACCATTAACGAAGTAATAAATTACGCTTGGCTTACTAAATCAGTATTACTTTAAACGTTTAATAAATTTAAAATAAGTCGCTGTGAGTTCCTGTTCTTACTAATGTAATGTCGCAAGACACATCGTCTTGTAACCAAATTAATAGCCAATCTGATTTTATATGGCATTCCCAGTATCCATTGTAATTACCACTTAGTAAATGCGCCTTATATTTTAGAGGCACAGCACCATTGGTTCGTAACAAAATCATCATCTCTTCTAAAAGAAGAATATCGTAATTTCTTTTTACGCAACGTTTTGCATCTTTTTTAAACTGATTGGTAAACGCTATTGTGTAGCCACTCATATTACGAAAACAACTCTTTCATTAAATGAGCGTGATTAGTTGTTTTGGTGTTACCAATATTGTTTTTTGCATCATACATTGCTTTTATCGTTTCAAAATTTGGCATACTACATACCTCAACGCCTTGTTTTTCGGTAGTGAAAAAATTTAGCATAGCTAGTAAGGTTTTACCTGCTTTGGTGCGTTCGTTTATTTTAAGTGTTATAGTTGTCATAACGTTTTAGTTTTATAAAACAAATATACAAAAAAAACTGCCTACTTTCTGTTCAAAAGTAGGCAGTTTTTTATATAGCCCATTGCTTGTGTTATAAGTACTTGTGTTTATTATACTACATAGCTAATAACAGTTATTTACAAGTAAATAGCACCACAACTTAGCGTAGCGTTCTCACGAAACAAATAACTAAAACTTGTAGTGAGCGTAGCCGAACTATTAACATTGAGTACCACAAGCGAGACGCTATGCGGTAGCCTACACGGTTACCTAACGCTTGGGATAGC
>JBEBIC010000357.1:0-2388 GCA_040080595.1 Bacteroidia bacterium
TCCAATGCCGTTGTATCGCTTACCTATGCTGGATTACAAGAAATGCAACGTTGGAACTATATACCCAACATTGAACATAAAACAACCATAATACCCTGCTGCGCCGATTTTGATACATTTACGATAACACCTTATAATACTGAACTTGCCGAGCAATTAAACATACAGCCACACCATAAAGTGTTGTGTTACTTAGGCTCGTTGGGTACGTGGTATATGTTAGATGAAATGCTTGATTTTTATAATACACTTAGTAATACAAATCCCAATTTTATTTTTTTAATATTAACGCCAGAGCATCCTAAATTTGTTTTCGACAATTATATTGAACACAAAAATATTGATGGTAGTAAAATACGTGTTACCAAAGCTAATCGTAGCGAAATGTCTAACTATTTGTCTTTAGTTGATGTAGGTATATCATTCATAAAACCAACGTATAGCAAGCTGAGTAGCTCGCCTACCAAAATGGCGGAGATGTATGCTTGTGGCATTCCGTTAGTTTGCAATGTAGGTGTAGGCGATGTTGCGCTAATAAACACGCAGTATCCATTAGGTGTTATGGTTAATGAATTAACTACTGTTGGATACACTACTGCTATTGCTGCCTTACAACCTCTGTTAACACTACCTAAACAAGCCATACGTACTAAAGCACAAACTTTACTATCATTAGATATAGCGGGGCAAGCCTATGTAAATATGTACACAAAGTTACAGTAAGTTAAGCTTCTATTTTCCGTTTGTAAACGCTTGGTGTTAAGCGTAATTCGTAATTTTTAATTCGTAATTACTACTTACAATTACTACATTTGAATTATAAATTTAAAACATTATAACAACTATGATAACTCGCCCTTTCCCACTTATGCAATGGATAAATGATAACCGTCATTTATTAAAACCTCCTGTTGGCAACAAAGTAATATTTGAAGACGCTAACTTTATAGTAATGGCTGTAGGTGGGCCTAATGCCCGCAAAGACTACCATTACAACGAAGGCGAAGAGTTTTTTTATCAGCTAGAGGGAGATATAGTAGTAGGCATACAAGAAAATGGCAAAGCGGTAGATGTACCTATTAAACAAGGTGAAATATTTTTACTCCCACCTCGTGTGCCTCATAACCCTAAGCGTGGCGCTAACACTGTGGGTTTGGTTATAGAATACAAACGTACTCCTGAACAAAAAGATGGCTTGCTTTGGTTTTGCGAAAACTGTAACACCAAATTACACGAAGCCTATTTTACACTTACTGATATTGCTAACCAGTTTCAAGGTGTGTTTGCTGAGTATTATACTAATGAACACTTGCGCACCTGCAAAACCTGTGGTACTGTAATGCAAGCGCCTGTTAAGGCTGTTTAAGTCAATTACAATTGCCTTCCTACAACACCTACACATCAATACTAACGCACGTTACACCACTAAGAGTGTTAAACGTAGTGCAGGTAATGTGTGCCTATTTGGTATCTAAACTAGTGCGCAAACCTATTATGTGGGGTATGCCATTGGGTGTGTCTATAGAGCCTACTACCTCGTGTAACCTGCGCTGCCCCGAGTGTCCAAGCGGTTTGCGTAGTTTTACACGCCCTACAGGAATGCTTAGTATGGATAATTTTACGAGCGTAATTAATCAGTTGTATAAACGTGTTACGCATCTTACTTTTTATTTCCAAGGCGAGCCATATCTCAACCCACAATTTTTGCCAATGGTAAGTTATGCAGCGCAAAAAAAACTATACACCATAACCAGTACCAATGCACATTATTTAAATGATGCTAACTCCAAAGCCACGGTAGAAAGCGGTTTGAGCAAATTAATAATTTCGTTAGATGGTGTGTCGCAAGAAGTATATGAACAGTATAGGGTAGGGGGGAATGTAAACAAAGTGCTTGAAGGTGCTGCCAATGTGGTAAAGTGGCGCAAGCAACTTAATAGTAGTACCCCACAAATAGTGTTTCAGTACTTGGTAGTGCAACCTAATGAACACGAAATGGAATTAGCCACACAGCTTACCAAAACTATGGGTGTAGATGCTATATTATTTAAAACCGCACAAGTATATGACTATGAAAATGGCAATGCGCTTATACCTACCAACGACCAATACAGCCGCTATTACAAAGGCGCAGATGGTAAATGGAAAATAAAAAACGCACTGCAAAATCACTGTTGGAAACTATGGAACAGTTGTGTAATAACGTGGGACGGTAAAGTAGTGCCTTGCTGTTTTGATAAAGATGCAAAATATACTATGGGTAACGCTACCGCACAATCGTTTAAAGAGATATGGCATAGTGCGCCTTACGCTAAGTTTAGAACACAAGTGCTGTTATCGCGCCAAAACATAGATATATGTGCTAACTGTAGCGAAGGTAGTTTTGTA
>JBEBIC010000087.1:0-10643 GCA_040080595.1 Bacteroidia bacterium
GAGTTTTCTGGACGTGTAAGAACGGCTAGTCAGCCCGGGCTTCGCCGAACCGGCAAGATCCGGGTGACGACGCCGCGCGCGACACGGCCTAGGCCTTTACAAATTAAACAGATAAAGATATCATAAAATTAATAATTTAAAATTAAAACTACTTACCATTTTAGGTTTATTATCTAAAATCAATTCTCCGAAAACTCGGCAGTAAACGCACTCAATTTAAAATTTTTGAGTGTTACTATTAACGATTGTAACAAGGCTTGTTTGTCGTTGGTTTGTTTAGCAACTTCTTTTTCTATAGCGGCTATACTTCCTGTAAGTATGGCATTATCAAAAGGTGGCTCTTGATTTTCGATAACGGTAATGGCTTCAAACGCAGTTTCAAAATCGGTAACAATAGCCATAGTTACAAAGTGGGGTATGTAGTTTTTAAAATCCATACCGCTTTGCCAACAGGCAGCTATTATTTCTTTGCGCAATTCGCCTTTGGTAAGTAGCATATACTCGGCATACACAGGTGCACACAAGGGGTCTTTTACTTGGAATAGAAATTCAAAGCTTGCGTCCAAAATTTCTTCGTCGGTAGTAGTTTTTAATAATTCAAATAATGCTTTTACAATGGCAGCATCGCCATAGTCGTACGCATCGGCAATGGCTTTAAGCTGTAGGTCTTTATCGGTACCTTGCAAAGCGGTAAGTAGTTGTGTTTTTATTTTTTTGCTCATGTAAATGGTGTAGCGTAATACTATTGATAACTGTAATAAACTATTTTAATTATGTACAACAAAAGTAACATAATAAGTATATTTAAAACAGGGTAAATTACACTCACTATTTTATTGCAAAACGGTGGTTATTCCATTTATATATATAAATGTTTTAGTCTAATTTTCACGTAGTGTTTTAGTCTAATTTTTATTCACGCACTGGTGGCTGTAACTCGGCTATGCTCAGCCACCGAGATGTGAATATTTTAAGTGAATAAATTTGAACTACTTAAAATTTACAATTGATATTAGTTTAGCCTACAAAATATAGTTTTATAAATGGTTAAAACCATTATAAAATAAAACGTAAAAAAATTCATAGCCCACGGTTTAAACCGTGGGCTATGAATAAATAAATTGCACTCACTATTTTATTGCAAAACGGAGGTTATTCCTCTTCTATGTAATCTAAATCTTTCCCAAACGTTTCGGGTAAATAAATGATTGCAATAAATGCAGCCATTAAACAAATAAAGCCCACTAACATTGCGGCTTGCATCATAGGCAATACGTTTTTTAAGTACGCAAATGCTGCGCTAATAGGCACTAACGAGCCTCTTACAAAGTTGGGTACAGTAGTAGTAACGGTAGCACGTATGTTAGTACCAAACTGTTCGGAACTTATGGTTACAAACAATGCCCAATAACCTGTACCAAATCCTAACAAAAAGCATAGCCCCAAAAAGTGATTTAAACTTATTCCGCTTGCTATCATAAACAATACATAACCTACCAATGTGAGTAGTAGAAATAAGATAACAGCTTGCTTTCTGGATTTTAATTTTTGGCTTAAATAACCACTTAGCAAATCGCCTACGCTTAATCCTAAATAGCACCACATAATAGCTTTACCAGCACTTACAGCCCCTTGCACTTGCATTTCTTTACCAAATTCGGGAGAGAGTATAATGAGTATTCCTACAGTAAACCATACAGGTAAACCCACTGCTATGCAGGCTATGTATTTTTTAAATTTAGTAGCGTTGGTAAACAAGGTTTGAAAAGCACCTTTACGTATGACTGATTGTTTTACTTGCTCAAACATGCCCGATTCATACGTAGCAAAACGCAATAACAATAGTAACAAGCCCAAGCCTCCCCCTACAAAATAAGCTATGCGCCACGTAAACATATCGCCTACGGCAGATGCTAACACAGCGCCTAATGCGCCAAAGGTGGCTATTATCATAGTGCCCCAGCCACGATTTTCTTTGCTCATGGTTTCACTTACTAAAGTAATGCCTGCACCTAATTCGCCCGCCAAACCTACTCCTGCTATAAAACGTAGAAATGCGTAGGTATCAAAATCGCTTACAAAACCATTGGCAATGTTAGCCACCGAATACATAATTATAGACCCAAACAGAACCGAAACTCTACCTCTAATATCTCCTAATATGCCCCATAACACGCCACCTATAAGCATTCCAAACATTTGGCAGTTAAGTAAAAATAAACCTTTATCGGTTATTTCGCTACCTACAAAATGTAGGTCTTGCAAACTGGGGTTGCGTACTATACCAAATAAAATAAGGTCGTATATATCAACAAAATAGCCTAATGCAGCCACTACTACTATGGCGTTAAACGGATTGTCATTATTGCGTATTCCTTCTTTAAGAGTCATTGTAAAATGGATATTAATGCGGTGTTAAACTTATCCTTCCGAACTATCGTTAATTATTTTATCGTCGTCGTCGTCGTTCGTGTCTTTTTTCTCTTCAGGTTTAGGCTTTGGTTTTGTTTTTTCTTTGGGCTTATCTTTTTGTTTAGGTTTTGTTTTTACGTCTTCTTTAGTCTTTGTTTTTTTGTCGGTTTCTTTTTTAGTGTCTGTTGTTTTCTTTTTGTCAGCAGTAGTTTTTTTAGTGTCTTTATCCGTAGTTTTTTTGTCGCTTGATTTTGTTTTTTCTTTGGATTTGTCTTTCTCTTTATTTTTTTCTTTCTCTGTTTTCTCTGTTATTTTTTTCTTGTCGGTAGAGGTGTTTGTTTTTTGTTTTTTAACCTCTTCTTTTTTATTTTTTACCACAGGTTCTTTTGCCTCTTCTTCCTGTGCTGTGGGTTTAGTTTTTATTTCCTTAGGCTTGTATAGTTTGCCCGCTTCCGTAAGCGAGTAGGCGGTTACATAGTTAGGCGATGTACCTACTATTATGTCGTTTATTTCGTCTTTATTTGCATCAACCATAGTAAAGTTGGTGGTGCCATTTTTAGGAAAACCTTCGGCAATACTTCCATCATTATTTATTAAAAATATTTCAGATGATGATGCTGTAACCACACCTACTTTGTAATGATTAGCATTGGTTTTATGTACGGTAGGTTGTTGTGTTATTGCACTTTTAAATTTATGGTTAAACAACATTTTTTTAGTGTTATCAAATGCTGCTACATAATTCATTTCGGTTATCATATAATCATCTTCGCCATCTTCGTTAAAATCTATTACATCTATGTAATGCTCGGGGCTTAGCTTGTTTATTGATAGCGTTTCTTTGTGTCCATCAACAAATAATTTTTGTACCGTACCTTCGTTATCAGTAGTAATAACGCACGAGTTTTCTTTTTTATCTTTAACCGAATAACACAATTGGTGCTTATTACCTACAGTAAATGCTTTGTCGTACGCTTCAATAGTAGCGCCTTTTCTATCTACAAAAGTAGCAGTACCATTGTCTTGCACTACAGTTATATAATCTTTTCCTTTTACTGCAAACCAACCTATGTTGCAGTGTATTGGGCTATTCCAGTTAGAATTATTCCAGCCCGCTATTGCTCCACCATCAGTATCATAGTTATATATTCGGTTATTATCGCAGGCTATCACTAAACGATAATCGCGTTGTTTATCGTAATCAAATACACTTACTGTATTAGTAGCTTTGGTTGTAAGTTGTATAGGGAAATTTTCTATGTCTTTTCCGTTTCTGTCCAACATATATATATGACTTGGAGTACTAAAAACGTATTGTAGTTTTTTGTTTTTAAATTTATCTACTTGAGTTATTTTGCCTTGTATAGCCCCTTTTATTTTATGTTTCCATAATATTTCGCCTGTACAGCTTATCAAATACAGATTGTAGGCAGCATCTTGTACTATAACCTCGTGTGTATTGTTGGTGTGATTAGTTACAATAAACGGTTGCGATAGTATAGCTGAATCTAACTTAACTTTCCATAATGTATTATCGGGCGTTTTGCTCAATGCGTTGTAACGTGCGTATATATTGGTAAGTAGCATTTCGCTACCTGTGCTAGTAAGTTGCATTATAAAACCTTCTGTTTTATCCAATACTTCGGTGTATCTATTTAGTTCTAAGGCTGCGGTTAAGTTTATTTTTTGTGCTATAAAGTTAGTTGCCTTACTCCCATTCATATACCAATTAATGTTGGCTTTAGCTGCTGTAGATTGCGCAAACTTTAAGTAACCTTCGTTTTGTGCCAATGTAGTATTGTCTGCAATGGCTTGATATACCTGCTCTAGCGCAGTTTTACTTTTGGCAAACACAAAATCATTTTTGTAATACAGTACATAATTACTGCTTGTGTTAGCATAAAACCCACCTAATAAAGTACTAAACAAATTACTTGTTTTTACCTTGTATATACCCGCCTTTGGTTTTAAACGTTGTATAGAATCTTGTATATGTTGTAGGCTATCGTTCTCAGCGTCTATTTCGGGTTCATCATTATTTAACTGAGTTACAGTAGTACTAAATAAATCTTTAAACTGAGTGTAGGCAATGGCTCCATCGGTGCAATGTATGTTTATCAATTCGCTATTAGCACTATCCAAATCATCTATTTTAAACAAGTCTATTTCTTGTATAAACGCATTATTCATTATTTTTTCTACATCAACACCATGTTTTTCTTTTAATTTATCTATGCTTTCGGTATAGTATTTTAATGTTCCGTTGCGTTGCAAGTATTTTTTATAATTAGTATTAAACGAACTATAGTTATCAAACGTTATACTCAAGTAGGTACTTACGTTAGCAGGCATTATTAATGCGCCTTGTAGCGGTTGTGGTTTTAAGTTTTTGAATACACACAAGTAATTATTAAGCGAATCTTTGGCGTAAGTAAACCCATTAAACTGTACGCTATTGCCCGTAAACTTAGTATCCAGTACCGCCCAAGAAGCTAATGTACTTAGTTGTCCAAAATCTTTTAACGTACTCCCGTTAAACAACATAGGCATAAATGTATTGATGTTGCCAAAATTAATAAATACCGAAGCATCAACACCATTGCCTACCGAGTTATACACTTTGTTAAACGAAGCATCTTGTGCCAACGATTTGTTAGTATTGATGTGTGTAATAGAACGCTTAACCAACTCGGGCGAATAACTAACAATGAACGTACCTTTGAGTTTGGCGTAGCATAAGGTTTTGCCATTAGTACCACGGTATTTTATTTCGTGCACTATGGCGTTTTGATATAAATATTCGGAGAACACAGTGGATTTATCTACCGTGTTTTCTATGAGTTGTTTTATTTCGTTTTCCTCAATAGAATTGGGTACGTTACACGAAATAAGTGCTTCTACATTATTACTATCTACTTTGTGGTACGATACAAATAACGGGCTTTTTTGTAATAAGTTGCTCAATCTACTATCTTCGGTAGCTATAGAATCTAGCTTTACTAAGTTGCTATTGAGTGTGGCACATACACCTATTTTTTTAAGGTCGGTCCATAGTGCATTGCTTTGGTTAAGCGTTTGCCACACAGCCTGCGAATTAACTGATTGTATAATTATAAAAGCATCAGTAGGTATTGCATCAATAGCAGGACTTATTGGCTTTTTTATTTTCATGTATTGCAAATAGCCCATTACTCCGCCTAAGAGCAATATTAGTACAAAAAAAGTAATGGATAGTTTACGTAGCATGGTGTGCGAATTTATTAGTAATACAACCATAGCTACGCATACGTACGCAGTAATTATCAACATACAATTGTGAAGTATAAATGCGCAAAAACATTAGTTGTATTTACGTCTTTACACTTGCAAAATATAGTATGCTTTATTTTTTAATATCGGTTAGGGTATTCATAAATGCAACCAAATCTTCGCACTCTTGGTTGCTTAGGTTTAATGGTTGCGTAAGTATAACATCTGTACCTATTGCGTTACGCACAACAGTAGTAGGGTTGTTATAATAATCAACCACCGCGCGTAAGTTAGGAAACATACCATTGTGCATGTAAGGCGCTGTTAGCGATACGTTGCGTAAGCCTGGCACTTTAAACTTACCTATATCTTTTTCGTTTTTAGTACTATTATACCGTCCCTTATCTGTTAATGTTGCGCCGTTATATAGCCCTATGTTTTTAAAATCATCTACTGTAAAATCAGGACCAAAATGACAATCAAAACATTTGGCTTTGCCTACAAATAATTTATGCCCACGCTTTGCAGCATCGCTTATAGCAGTGGCATTGCCTTGCATATATGCGTCGAATGGTGCGCCTGTGCTTTCTAACGTACGCTCATAAGCAGCTAAGGCTTGTGCAATATTTTTGGCAGTAGGCAAAGCGTTATACACTTGTTTAAACATCAACACATATTTTTCACTTTTGCGCAAGCGAGCTACCGCTTCTTTTTTAGAGAGGTTCATTTCTGTAGCATCTTGTATAGGAAACCACGATTGATTTTCGAGCGTATTAGCTCTACCGTCCCAAAACAATGCGGAGCGTTCGCTCATATTCATTACGCTTGGTGTGTTACGTTTACTTAAACCATTTACTCCTGTACTAAATGCTACACTATCGGCAAATGCTAAGCTAGGCTTATGGCAACTTGCACAACTTATGGTTTTATTGCTAGAAAGTATTGAGTCAAAAAACAAGGTTTTACCTAAGGCTTCGGGAGTGGTGGGTATAGTTTGTAACTGTGCAAACGAACATAGTATAACTGCCAATAGTCCCAAAAATAGTGTGTGTTTTAAATACATAATAACCTTAATTAATGTTTTTATTTAGTACTACAAAGTACGTACAATAGCGGCAATTATGCTAAGCCTTTACCCCTTTTTTTGATTGATAATTATCATACGCTTGTATTGCTTTTTGCGCTCTGTATTTTACTGAGCGGGGCATATACGCTAATGTTGGGTTTAATAATAACACTAACTCTCGCAATATATCGGGTTCGTATTTGCCTATGTGTTGGATAGTAGTTATTGCAAATGCACGTGCCGCAATAGTTTCGGAGTTATTGCAAGCTACATCAAACACTGTGTTTACCAAATTAGTATTTATGTTATTGGCAAAATTTAAGTCTTGGCAAGCACGTATTACGTTGCGTGTATAGCCACTGTGTTGTTGTTTATTATTTATAGGATTTAGTACTGTATCTATTACTTGAGTAGTAAACAAGGTGGGAAAATTTATTCCGCAATGGCTTATTACCCACGACACACGATAATTGAGTAATATAGCCACTGCGCTTACATCAGTACTATTAATTAGTGCTAATAGATGCTCCATTTTTAAAGCATCATTATTAATATCAGTTATGATTTGTAGCACTATTGTTTTGCTAATGCCTTGCGTAAGTATAGTACGGTAGTTTAACATGGTTAAAGTTATTGCAACAGTTTTTTTATTCTATTTTTAGGTTTTATGTACAATTTCTATTCATTTTTATGTAATAGATAAATGTTTTTATATGTTAAAATAAAAACACTTGTAACACTAATAGTCCAAAGGGTTACAATAATTGGAGAACCCAAAACCCAATAAGAACTTAGTATTCCTTTAGTAAGTAAGGTATTCATAAGCCCTAATACCAACAATACGTCCATAACTATAGGTGCTAGTAAAAATAGCACAAACCAACTTATTTTATTATTGTTTTGTATAAGTATATACGCTTTAACTAAAGGTATAATAGTAATAGATAGGACTACTACACTTCCAATTAACCAAGCTAAAGAGTGATTTTTTAATACTGTATTTAATCCAAAAACTTCGTCGCCCCCTCCTAACGAAGTCGTTAATATTCGAGCAAAAGGAATGTTTGCGAAAATTAAAGAAAAGCCTATTGTTTTTTGATTGATGGTTTTATTTGAGTGTATTAAAAATGCACCTAGCCATATCATTAAAAATGTGAAAATAGGCCCTGCAAATGTAGCTAACACAGCAAGCGAAGTTTTTTCATTACAGCCTTCGCAGAGTGCCCAAGCATTAAAATCTCGTTCTCCCCAAGCCCCACAAATTATTCGTCCAATCGAAGTATGTATTATTTCGTGAGCTTCGTGCATTACAAAGGTTAATGCTAAGAATGCTATTATAAATTGAGGCGTTAATTTAAGTTTCATTAAAATAATAATAAGGTTATTTTATCTTTTGTAAATTTAACAAAAATATACGGTTAAAATTCGTGCAAACTTATTTAGTAAATGCTTTGTAAAACAACTCGTGTATTTTAGTACGTACATTATCAGTAATTATTTTTTTATTTTCGGCACTTGGATATACACGATTACTCAAGAAAATATACACCAATCCATTTTTAGGGTCGGCCCATACGTAAGTACCTGTAAAACCGCTATGCCCAAAACTTTCGGCACTAGCTAAGCGGGTACACGGGCTGTCTTTTTTAGGATTAGTTTCGGGTTTATCAAAGCCCGCACCACGTCGGTTATCATTAGTTGGATATTGTATTTTATTAAATTCGTTAAACGTAGCTTCGCTAAAATAGCGTTGCCCGCCGTACTCGCCTTTATTTAAATACAACTGCATTATTTTAGCTAAATCATTCGCATTACTAAATATACCTGCATGCCCTGCTACTCCGCCAAGCATTGCTGCGCCTTGGTCGTGTACATAACCTTGTACCAATTGCTTACGCCAAACGGTATCGCTCTCAGTAGGGATAATGCTTAACTCGTTCATACGCAATAATGGATTATAACCTGTAGTAGTACAACCCAAAGGGCAATAAAAACGTTGTTTGGTAAGGGTTTCGTAGGTTTTATTTGTTTTGGTTTCTATCACTTTTTTTATCAAATAATAACCTAAATCGCTATACACATATTTTGGTTTTTCAGTAAGTTTACAATTGTATATGCAGGTGTAAATACTATCAGCGTATGTGTTTTGTATAAATAAATTATTGGCCACAGGTTGTAAGTGGTCAGTGTTTTGCATAGTAGAATACACGGTATTACTTCCCAACGTGGCTTTGTAAAAAGGTATCCATGCTGGTAAGCCCGCTTGGTGTGCAAGTAACTCACGTATGGTTAATTCTTTTTTATTATTCAGTTCCATATACGCTATTTCGCCTAACTTACTATCTAAGGTAAATTCGTTGTTGCTTACCATTTGCAATACTAATGGCAATGATGCTGTAATTTTAGTAACCGATGCTACATCATACACATCGTTGTTGGTTACACGTTGTTTGCTTTCGTACGTAGGTGTTCCAAATGCTTTTTGATAAAATATCTTTCCGTTTTTAGCTGCTAATATTTGGCAACTTGGTGTAGCGTGATTGGCTATTGCAGCCAATGCAATACTATCTACTTTGTTTAGTATAGTGGTATTAGCGCCTACCTCTTGCGGTGTAGCGTAACCCAAACGTATGTTACCCAGTGTATTAATACCTGCTCCTAATTTATATTCATCGCTTACACTTACTGGCAGGCGTCCTTTGCTACCAAAGGCTCCCATAAGTAGTTGTGCTGTTAAATCTTGCGTAGGATCAGTATCTTGATAGCTCAATACCACACTCTTAAATTGCGCTATACTTTTAACTCTACTCAAGCTATAGGCATTGCCATACACGCACAATACGCTAGGGTGTTGTGTACTTACACTATCCAAAAATTCATTTACACGTTTGGTAATTCCAAAATTATTATCGGGTTTATTACTCATATCAAACGTGGCGGCTATTACCAAATTGTAATTACGTAAGCGTTGCAATAGCGTATCTTGTGCGGTTTGAGAGGCTTTATCATCAAATATAAAATTATCTACTACCGCATAATCACCCAAACGATTTTGAAACGTATTTATTTTTTTACTATTAATAGCCACTACCGCTATACGCAAAGTATCTAAGTGTGTGAGAGGAATTATATTGTTTTCGTTTTTTAAAACTGTGATAGATTCTCTAATAATATCACGCACAATAGTTGCTGCTCGTGGTGTATTTAATTCTGTATTAAGTGCTTCAATATTGCAAGGCGCATAGTGGTTAAGCCCGCTCCATTCCTTGGCTTTAAGTATTTTGTAGCAACGTTCATTTATTACATCAATACTCAATGATGAATCTAACAACGCTTCTTTAATTTTACTTACTGCCTTAGGTACATTCTCTGCAAATAACAACACATCATTACCTGCTTTAAGTGCTTTTAAATCCACTTCGCCAGGTTCATAAAAACTACTTACGCCTTTCATATTAAGGGCATCAGTAAATATTAACCCCTTAAACCCTAAGTCTTTTTTAAGCATATCGGTTACTACTTTAGTGCTTAATGTAGAAGCTTGATTTTTAGCACTATCAATAGCGGGTATAAATAAATGCGCCACCATAGTACTACTCAATCCCTCGTTTATCAAGGCTTTGAACGGATATAGCTCCAAACTATCTATACGTTCTTTGCTTGCGTTTACAATAGGTAAGGTTAAGTGCGAGTCAGCATCAGTATCTCCATGTCCAGGAAAATGTTTTGCATTAGCCATTACACCATGGTCTTGCATACCTTTCATATAAGCAAGCCCCTTGCGGGTTACAGCGTATTTGTCTTCGCCAAACGAGCGGTTGCTTATTACAGGATTTTTAGGATTATTATTAATATCTACTACAGGAGCAAAATTAAGCTGAAGCCCTATACGCTTGCATTGGCGGGCTATTTCTTG
>JBEBIC010000088.1:0-10602 GCA_040080595.1 Bacteroidia bacterium
ACATTGAGTAACCAAACGCCTGCCACCAAACTTTGGATACGCTATGCCGCCATAAGCAAAACAGGTATGGGCGCATTTAGCGATGCCAAACAAGTAATAGTAGTGTAAAGCACTAGCGTAATAACGTTTAAAACAGTAATAGCCCACGGCGTAAGCCGTGGGCTATTACTATTATAGAACATATTTTTTGTGTATCTATTGCACCACTACTTTGTAGCGTTTGGGTACACTATTGTTATAATCTACCTGCAACCAATATACACCTGCGGTGTTGGGTGCTGTAAATTCTAACACCGACTTACTGTCGCTGGCTGAGGTTCTCGAAGCCTCAGTGTCCGAAATGTTGGTAGTGTATTCCATTACTTTTACACTTTGGCTACTGTATAGTGTTAGTTTGTATATGCCCTCGCCTGTTACGGTAAGTGTAGTACCTGCGTTTACTGGGTTGGGGTGTATTAATAATACATCTTCCGCAGTTATGTCGCTGAGCGTAGTAGATACTTCGGCAGGCTCAGTAACCGACATGACATCGGTGGCTGTAGTTCCCGAACCCCTCTTACGAATAGTAGTCCCTCCGTTACAATTATTAGTTTGTAAGGTGTAGGTTTCAAAATCTATTGCACCTGTGCTTAGTGCGTAAGCGTTTTGCACTATACATTCCCAGTAGTTAAGGTGTGGTAACCAACCTGCGTGTATGCTTGGTTTTACGGTAGTTACATAGCTTAATGCTTGGGTATATTGCTGTGCTACATATAAGGCTTGCACCTTGCTTAGTTGTTCGCTTGCTACAGTTTGACTATCGCCTTGCGTTTGTGCTGCGGCTAATGCAGTTTCAATATCGGCAATGGTTACGCTAGTGGTAGGCGTGGCGTAGTTGCTACTGGTAGCTAACTGCCTAGTGCTTATAGCCATGGCGTGTGCCAACTGCTGGTACTTATGTGCTTGTTGTACTAATTGTTTTTCGCGCACACTGCTAGTGCTTGGGTAGTTGTAATTAACTACTTGGCTACCTTGGCTTGCCACGTTTACGTAGTTGGTGTTGGTGCGTGCTGTATCGGTAATGGCGGTTATTACACTATCGGTAGCTATGTTACTTGCCACATTAGCAAAACTTGTGGTGGTAATAGGCGTACAGGTGGTGCAGGCTAAGCGGCAACCAACACATGGTGGTGGATTATGGCTACCGCAACTAGCTGTTTGTGCTTGATTATTGGTAGCTGTAACTTTAAATGGATTACCTAATATATCATATAATCCAAATTGTGTTTGAAATACATTATCTATAGTGGTGTTATCGCCCCACTTATTGTAGCCTGCAATAAGCGAAGCCGACAATATACCTCCGCTAATAGTTTTACCGCCTGTAGTGGGGCTAAAGGTATTGTAACCGCCATCCATAAACACATTGTTTACACTAACGTTTAAGTGCGTATAGTTATTAATAAACTTATTATAGCCTGATAGTTTAGCATAATTAGCAAACGACACTTCGGCTATTACATTAGTTGTATAACTAACATTTACTCCTACAGTGGAGTTTTTAAATGTGTTGCAATACATTACTAAATTGTTGCAACCAAATACATATAAAGCGTTTTCTCCATCGTTATCAAGCGTGTTACTTTCCAAATAATTGTTAGTAGCTAGTGTTCCTCCTATACTTATACCATAATTAGCACAGTTGCGAATGGTGTTACTTATAAATGTATTGTTAAGCGAAGCGGTAGTAATGACTATACCTGCATTGCTTGGTGTAGTAGTAGCTGCTGTAATACTATTGTTATTAGCACTTATTCCTCCGCCTATTTGTGTAATACCAGTAGCACAGTTGGTAAGTGTGTTACGACTAAATTTGCTAGTAATAGCACCTATTTTATTATCCGTAAATAGTCCTAACGCATTTTGCATATTTACGCCCTTGCATAAATCTACAGTAGCAGACTTAGGTGTAATCATATACACACCTTGCCCTGTAGCATTAGCTGCTACATCTATTAAGTGTACTTGTTGTAAAAATGTATGCGCATTATTTATATACAATTTTGGTTTATTACCTGTGTAGTTTATTTGCATTGTTTTTAACTCGGCACTATCTACACTAAAATATACCGCACAATCGTTTATCTCTACCAAAGGTTTAAAGCCTGGAGTAGCTCCTGGCATAGGTTTGCCCTTTAGTTTAAGTTTGTTTTGTCCGCTACTATTAATAACTACATTCTTTAAGGCATCGGTATTGTTAAATACTATTTTGCCCATTCCTTTGTTGCCGCCTGCTACTGTAAAGGTAGTACCATAGGCTAGGTTTATGTTAGCACCTGCATTTATTACTAAGCGAGCATTATCTCCATTGAGTATAATGTTACCACCGTTATAATTAAAGTTACTTCCTTTCTCAAATGTAAGACTACTGTTATCGTTTATAATAAGTGTGCCGCCTTGGTTAAGGGTAATGGTAGCACCTTTGGTTACACCCGTAATAGCGGTGTAGCGTATTGCGCTGTCTTTATCACCAATTACAAACTTGCCCAAGTTGTTTACCGTAATGCTTGCACAACCATATACTTGATAGTTTTGGTTTTGCCAATTGCGCATTTTTAAACGCACCGAACCTGCCGAATTGTTGGTTGGCGTAACAGGAAAATTGATGTAATTGTTGTTTGCCTTTGTGTCAAATAAAGCAGGTGGAGCATACTCGTTAAGGCTTAAATATCCATTTTGATTAATGATGTGTGCACCTACAGGCACGTGTATATCTCCGTTTTTAATAATAGGGAATTTACGAGCAAGGGCTTCTGCTACTAAGGTATCAAAATTATAATGCTGCACATTAGTGTTAAGTAAATTTTGTAGTACTCGTGGTGCAGGCCCTGCGGGTGGGGTGTTGCCATTAGGCCAGTATTCTTGAGAGGTGCGGGCTACGTGCATAAATTGAGATATTTTACTTAGTTCTCTATCAGAACCATTATAGCTTACCTCCACGTGTTGTTCGTTTACAGCTTTATTAAAAAACACACGGTCAAACACAGTTTTAGTAGGATGAGAAATATTAAAATTCTGCCAGTCAAAAGCAATATGATTATCTACTCTATCCGTTTCGTTACCACCAAAGTCCACGTTTTGAAAATTAGCTACGCCTTGTGTGTTAAGCGCTAAGGCACTGGTAGTAGGTATAAACGTAAAAAATGCGCCTGGTACCCATACTGCACTTAACGATAGTTTTTTTACCCCATTCTTATGTTTGTTAAACCATCCTAATCCTTCTGCTGAAGATGCTAAACCATCGTTACCACCGCCTGGGGCATTGTCCAATACTTTTTGGTTAAAATTACGGTAATGTAAATGATAACGTGTAAAAAAACGAGTGCTAAGTGGTGCTACTTTGGCTATAACGCTACCACTTACACTATCCATACAATAGGCGGTAGCCGTAAATGCACCTGTTCCTAATGTAAGTACACCAGCTACAGCGCCTAAAGTTGTACCCACTACTCCTTTTACAATTCCCGAGCCTACACAACCTAATATTTGCAATGCTTTTTCACCTCCTTGTTTATACTTAATTTTATTGCAGGTTTGCTGTGCCAAATCATCAGCCCAACGGCGTGCTCCCCAAAAATCAACACGAATATCTGTTAATATTTGTTTTTCGTTTATGTAACTTATTTTAGTGCCATTGCTACTGCCATTGGATATTGCTATTTTTTCGCATAGTTTGGGCCAGTTGCCTAGTTGTTCCAAATCGCGCACAAAGCTTACACGCTCAACAGATGGTTCGCCATAAACAATGCTGCTAGAGTTGTTGTTACCTGTATGTGTATTAGCGTTACTCTCATAGTGCAATAATTTTAATTGCTTACTAGCCATAGCATTCATTTTACGTTTTACCATATCGTTAGTAATAGGAGCGGTAAGTGCATTAAATGGACGCATAGTAGTCATCATTACTTGCAAGCCTATAGGTACATTGGCACCAAGGTGTGGGCTGTCAAACGCTATATACTGCTTGGTATGATGTGGCATATTGTTTTTTTCCATATACGTAAGGGCGTAGCGGGCTACTTGCCCACCCATGCTTGCGCCTGCTACTATAAGGTTATCTATTACTCGTGGGCAATTGCCTGTTACACTATTACATGTATTATCGTTTATAAGTTGTATAAGTTTTATTAACACGCCTGCATTGGTGCGCATATCATCAGCCCCATTAGGAAAATCTAAAAATATAAAGTCGTAACCCTGCTTATTTATACTATCTATAAAACTAGGCATGTTTCTAAAAGCATAAGGATAGGTGTTAGCAGAATCGTGAGAGGCTTTGCCATACACATAATGCTCTTTACTCTCGCCGTGTTTATCTTTTTTAGAACCACTCTCTACCATTTCTAAATCGTATTTAAACGAAAAATAACCCGTGCCGCCACACTGGTTTAAATACTTATTCCAGCCCACAGGTTGTGATTTTGTGCCAAAGTCCACACCGTCCACCAATATAGTAGGTTTCATTATACTTGTTCGCCTAGTACCATTGGGTTCTTTACCATAACTTATGGTAAAATAACCTTGGTTTACACCACCTCCAACACTTGTGCCTGTAAATTGTACAGGTTGCTCGTGCGGAATGCCACAAATTTTACCTCCCACAATATAATCAGTTATTGGTTTGGGAGTAAGTGTAGCTAGTGGTATAGCAATGTCCCCTCTATCTACATAGGTAGTAAAAGGACGTTTTTTTAAGTAGCTATTGGCATATAAGGTATCATAGGTTTCGCCACGTGGTTTTACTAATCCAATTTGTATTACTACTTCGGCAGTATCTATGTAATTAGGTACGCGCACAGTGTCATTCCAATTATACTTTACCCAGCCTGTACCAAAGTTAATAATGGGGGAGTAATTGCTGTAAGCATCATTACCATAATAGGTAGCAGGGTTAAACCATAGGGGGGCGTTACGTTCAAACTCGTTGTAAGCAGGACTCGCTGCCATAATTCTACTTTGCAAATACACATCGTTAGCCGAAAGCGAGTCTGCGTAGTAACTCCACCCTGGTTTAAACAATCCAAATGTGGTATCCACTATATGTTTGGTATAAATACTATCACTCCGTAAGCCTTCATATACATAGTTAATATACGTAATACAATTGCGATTGTGTAACGTAGAAGCCTCAGTATTAACACTATCAATATACACTAGTGGCGTAAACTGTTCGTAGCCTGCTACGCCGTTGGTGTTCATATCAATAACCTCAGTATAGTATTGATATACATCTTGTATGGTAGCTGTATCGGTGTACAAGTCGCCATCACAATACAAAAAATAACTAGGGTGTACCGCTTTTTCAAACAAGAGGTTGTGAGCAGGTGGCACAACGTTAGTTAATGGATCAAATATACTATCCATTAACGGTTGCGCTGGACCAAAATTGCGGTAATACTGTGCTTTTACTCTTGTACTCGTAACCAATATTATGGTTAGGAGGAGTGCTTGTAAAAATTTTTTCATTTTGTTTGGGTTTAAATTGTTAGTGGTTATTTTTTTAATAGTTTATTGTATAATAGCCTGTATCGCCTTGAAGTGTTACTTTATCATCAAAATTGATTAAGTCTATATATTTACCATTTCTATAAATTGAGTAAGCAAACCCCCCCCCTACAACCGTAGGGTTTGTATAGCTTTTAGTACCTAAAAAACCTCTTATTTTGGTATTGGTTTGTTTTCCCATCAAATAAATATCTGGTATGCCTATACCTGTTAAATACAAACTATCTCTATTATTCAAATAGTTTACGTTATTAAATGTAACAACAGCTGGGTATTCCTTATATACTCCTAATGTAAAGCATTTTAGTTTTTTACTTATTTCTCCATTGCCTTGCTCACTACTGTAATCTCGGTCTATAATTACGCCGCTTTGTTGGGGTATATAAGTTAAAAAACTATTCTTGCGGTATTCCTTACGTGGCACAGTTAGGCTTATGTCAAACTTGCCGTCGGCATCAGTTACGCCACAATTATAACTACCACTAGGTACTATACTCCCTGCCAAAAAATTATCTTGCGTGTGGTAATCCATTACGCATACACGTATGCCCGCTAAAGGTACTGCGCTTTTATCAAAGCGCCAATTGGCTATTTCTATTATTTGTCCCTTTTGGCGGTAGGTGCGGTTTTTACTACAGGCAGTTAGTAGGCTAAGGGCTAGTAAGGTTATGGTTAGTGGTTTCATGGTTATGAGGTTTTAATAGTTAGAATTTAGTAACGTTAGATGTAAGGCTAATGTACTAAACTATTGGTAATTCGGTAAAGTTTATTTTAATATGTTTTTTGTTCTACCCCTGTCTCTAAATATAGAGGGTTAAAAAAAGAGCGTGAGACAGTTGCTAATACTTGTGTAAGAGGGAGTCAAAGCCCGAAAAGCAAAGTAAAGCAACGCTCACGCCTTTGGCGTGAACGTTTACTTATACTCCCTGCTTTATTAGAATTTTGACTTTTCTTACACAGGATGATATAGCAAACGCTATTTATAATTGGTGCAAGGGTAAAACTAATTTAGCAAGTATGCAAATTTATTATTGGAGAATTACCCACCTACACTTTCATATCTTTTACTAAACTGCGTGCAAAGTACGCAAGCGTAAGCCCCCCTAAGCCAATACACAACCACAAAAACCATTTCGATTGCCATATAGGCACTGCGCCTGTACCGCTTACTTTGGCAGAGGTGTGTTGCATAGCATACAATGTAGTAGTGGGTATAGGCGTGTTGGTTTTATTAGTAAAATAACTTAAATCGTACTGTGGTGCGTTTAATAGTGTATCTCCTGTAGCTAGCGTGTATTGTACGTTAGCTTGCAAGTCGGCAATAAGTGTAATGGGTGTTTGCAAATAATTAATGGTAGTAATAGTTAATGGTGGGTTATCGTTATTTTCTATTTCAATAAAAAACTCGGTAGCTACTAGGCTAGGTAGTTGTATGTTATTTTTGGACTCGGAGTTTAATTCAAAGCGAGCTATTTCGTTTTGTTCGGTTATTATTCTACGTTTTTGTTTGCGTGTTACGTTGGTGTATAACCTTGCGTAACGCTTGTAATGTGTGGGGTTGGTTATTATAAATGCTATTTGATTTATTAACTGAGCACTATTAAGCGTTACAGCTATACGTGTTTTTTGCTCAGTGCTTAGTTGTGTTATTGTAGTGCTTTTTACTACTACGTGTTGCAATGCAGTAGCTTGGCTTTGTTGGGTTGCATAGCCTATTTTAAGTATGTTTATGGGTAACGATGTAGAATCGTCCAGCACTAATTGTAAATATTTATATTCATTTAACGGAAAATAAATAGTTTTTACAACGCTAGTGTTTACAGCACTTTGCAGGTCATATAGTTGTTGGTTATTGCACAATCCAAACCAATTGTTTTTATCGTTGCTACCACTTAACGAGTACGTTTTTACGCCATCGGTATTGGCTATGTTTAAGGTTAGTTGGTCGGTTTTTAATGTTGCGCCCTTTTGTATAATTAAGGTGGTGCTTTTGTTAGCTACAGCAGTAGTGTTTACGGTAGTATAGGTTTCAAAATTAGTGGTAAGTATGCTAGCATTTTGCTCACTAATAACGTACGGCACTTCGTATTGCGAAGCGTCGTATATTCTTACATTACTTAAATCGTACTTGGCATAAGCTCTAAACTCTGGCGTAAGCACTATGCCCTGCAAGCCATTGTTAGCAAGGGTTTTAATTTTAGCAGTGGTAGTATTTTGTGCTAATGCACTTGTGGTGCATAGCGTTAGTAGTACAAGGTAATTAAACGTTTTTATCATCTTCATCGTTAAGTTTATTTTCGGTGTTAATAGTTGGTGTAGTGGCATCGTCTAATACCAATACTTTTATTTTTTGATACACAAATGAAATTATCAATATCAATACGCCCAGTAGTATAAAGGCAACAATTTTACCTGTTTCCGATACATTGCGAATATCGTACAAGAACAATTTTAAAATAGTAATACCCAATAACGATAGCGCAATAACACGCAATGTTTTAACTTGTTTTTTGATACCTACTATTAAAAACACAAATGCTAATACGCCCCACAATACTGGGTACATGGTTTTTATTAATATTGCTTTGGTATTGGCTATACTCTCTGCGCCCATTATACTGCGCAATGCAGGTAATTCATTTGTTGAATTATAATCAGCGTACAATGATTTGGCTTTAAGCGCAGTAGGAGTTAGTGGCACATTACTAAACACTAAACCATGTAGCAACAACTCGTGGCTAGCTATGTATATTACAAAAAATGCAGCTATCCATAATACAAATTGCTGTTTTACAATATCTATTATTCTATATTTTTTGTTGAGTTGGATTAAGCTGTATGCAAAATATAACACTAATGCCAATGCCACATAATGTATATAAAATGCTATGCGTACATACTCGCCAGTACTTATGTACGTAAGGTGTTCGGCAAACGGAAAGTTAGCAAATACAAACGTATATAACACAATATTTACTACTGCAAATAACATAGCACCTTGTACATAAAGTAGATTGGTGCTTTTACTTAACGCATAAAATAATCCTGCACTAAATAATAAGTGATAAATGATAGGTAATGCCACCGCCGAATTGTTGTAGGCAATATAACTATAGGCTTGTTGTACTACCTCTAGCATACCAGTAAAATAAGCCAGTACAACACATAGCACCAACATATAGTTGCGGTACATAATAGGATTAAAATTAATACCAAACTGGGTAAGCGTTAGTGTATCCGCCTTGAGTAAACGATATACCACATAGACAGATGCAGTAGCAAATAGCCCTGTTATAAACGCAGGATTTGCAATAACGGTAAGCATTACAGCGTTAGTATAAATATCTTCCCAATCCATAATAAGGCTTATTGCCATAAGCCCATGCACTACTACCGACCCAAAACGATAACTATTAATTTGCGATTTTTGAGCCAACCACATAAGCAACACAGCCTCTCCACCCCAAAACAAAGTAATGTAGTTACCATTAAATTGTACAGGAATAGCAAGCGTTACAAAGGTAAGTGTTAAACCTATTAACAGGTAAACAGCTGTTTTATCTAAACCAAATTTCTTGTACAATACCCACGCATATACAAAATTTAATATCCCTAACACCGTAGTAAACACCCCCTTAAACTCTGGGTGATAGTGCGATAGAATAACCATGCCTGCTGCATAAAACAAAAACGTATTACTTGCTAATATGCTTAGTTCCGTTACCGAAAACGCTCCTTTGGTACGTATATTATTAATGATGTTTATCAACACAAAAATAAAGTAAAACGCAAAGCCAAACAGCAACGCGCCAAGGTAAGGCGTGTTATCATCTTGTACGGTTTTAAACAACCAACCACCGTATAACAGTACTGTAAATGCGTATGAAAGTATGTTTATAATATTCCATTTGCGATAATACGCCAGTGCCAATATACCTATGTTAAGTATAATAATATACGAAAACAACACCACATAATTGCCCTCGCCAGTACTCAGCATAAACGGTACTGCAAAGCCTCCTATAAGCGTAAGTACGCCTAGTTCCTTACGATTGTAGGATAGTGTAACCAAGCAACTAAATGCCGTAATTATAACCATAAGTATAAATGCTACAGTTTGGTTAAACAAATGATAGTCGTGAAATGCAATACCTATAGTAAAATACAATATAGCCACTGCACCCGCTACAAGTACCGAACTAAACGCAGCGTAACCTTGGCGTAACTTATGTGCTACACCCATAACTAATGCGCCACACAATATGCCAATACCAACACGTGCGGGCTCATTTATCCAATCTTTATCAATAGCAAATTTTACAAAATAACTTATACCCAATACCAATATAAGCACACCTATTTTGGAAATTAAATCTTCGCCAATAAATTTCTCTAAGTCAGGATTTTTCTCTTTAAAACTATCCCACCACGATTTTTGTGGAGGGGTTGGTACAAAGGGTTTAGGAGTAACTGGAGGTTTGGTGGTAGTAATAGGTGGAGGAGTATTAACCGTGTTACTAGGCACGGTAAACGCCGCTAGTGGAGAGGGTATAACTTCTTTTACAACGGCAGGTTGCGCATCGTTACTAACAATAGGTTTAGGTTCTTCTTTTATAAATGAAGGGGTAACAATAGGTTTTTCCACCACAGGAGGTGTTGTGGTAGCAGTTGTTTTTTCGGCAGGTTTAACAGGTGCTTCAGTAAGCTGTTGCTTTAGTTGCACTATGGCATTGGTTAATTTTATTAAACGCTCATCGGTAGTGTTTAAGCGAGTGTTAAGTGTACTACTAAAGTAAACGAGTAGTGCTATAATAGCTACTAAAAAGAAAATTTCCATGGTAAGAATATATAAATTATTGTTTGTGTATAAACATAACAACAATTTATTATTTAACCATTATTTTTTTGAAGTTAATGCAGTATTTTTTAACGTTAAATAAAACTACCTATTGTGTTGCTAGTTATATTATACTAATTATAATTTGGTCCAAATACATTCCCTTAAATATATTCACGCCTCGGTGGCTGAGCGGAGTCGAAGCCCTAGTCGTATATGGG
>JBEBIC010000089.1:0-10507 GCA_040080595.1 Bacteroidia bacterium
AAATTAAGGCTCTTAAAAGTAATATACTTTTAAGAGCCTTAGTTAGCTTTGCATTATAACTTGTCCATTATTTTTTTGGTGGATTTATTCCTTTTTGTTTAGCAAGGTCTTCTATTTTTTGTTGCCAAGCGCTTGCTTTTACTGGTTTCTTTTTGTTTTCTTCTATTTGTAAGTGTAATGCTTTTTCATCAACAAAAAACTTCATACAATACTGTATTGCAAAGGTAAGTATGTTGGCCAAAAAGTAGTAATAACTAAGCCCCGAAGCGTAACTGTTAAACATAAACATAAACATAATGGGCATTAGGTACATCATATATTTTAACGATTGCATTTGTGGGTTGTCGTCTTGCCCTGTCATGCTGCTGTTCATTTTAGTATATATAATGGTAGAAACCGTCATTAATATCGTAAACAAGCTTATGTGGTCGCCATAAAGTGGAATGCTAAAACCAAAATTGTAAATGCTATCGTAGGTACTTAAATCGGTAGCCCATAAAAAACTTTTTTGTCGCAACTCAAACGAAGCAGGAAAAAATCTAAACATACTAAATAGTATAGGCATTTGTAGCACCATAGGCAAACATCCACCAAACGGACTTACGCCAGCCTTGCGGTATAGGCTCATGGTTTCTTTTTGTTTTTCCATGGCTTGTTCCGTATCAGGGAAACGCTTGCTTATTTCGTCTATTTCGGGTTTTAACACTTTCATTTTAGCGGTTGATAAATACGCTTTGTAAGTAAGGGGCAACAATATCATTTTTATAAATATGGTAAGTAGTAATATTACTATACCATAGTTTAGGTTAAATCCACCTAAGAAATCGAACACAGGTATTACTACATATTTGTTTATAAAACCAAACATACCTAGCGGTATTTGTTTTTCTAAATCGTTGCCATACGCTTGCAATGCGTGGTATTGTGTAGGTGCGTACAAAAAGCTAAGTGCTACCGTTTCGCTTGATGTGTGGCGGTAAGGCACTGCTAACGTAGCGGTACAGTTTTTTACGTGTGTGGTAGAACTTTCGTTTTGTGTAGTGGTAAGTGTACTCGTACCTTCAAACGGTGTGCTGGCTATTAATGTTTGTGTAAAAAATTGTTGGCGAAATGCTACCCATTTTATTTTTTCGGTAATTGTTTCGTCATCAGCACCACGTTCGCTAAGGTTATCCACCACGTTTTCATCAGCTGTATTATAATATATGGTTGATGCGTTGCGTTGGTTTTCCATAGTGTTTTCTTGCGAAAGCATGTTAGATTGCCAGTTTACTGCTAATTTATTTTCGGTAGGCGCTATAAGGTTTTGCATCCCCACTATGTTTATCCCACAGTGTAGCATATAACTATTGCCTTTAATGCTGTACACATATTCAATGTAGCGGTTAGCGTCCAAAGCCATTTTTACACTTAGTGCCGATGAGTCGTTACCCGCTACAGTAAGTACTGGTGCGCTTGCTGTAAAGTTAAGGTCGGCGGTAGTAATGGTGCGGTTTTGTGCTTTAAATGATAGTGCAAAGTTACTACTGTCTTTATCTACCATTTCTATTACAGCGCCTTTGTCGGTTTTGTAGTTTTTAAGTTTAAGACTTACTACACGCCCGCCTTTGGCTGCTATGGTTGCTTTTAGCACATCGTTTTCAATAGTATAGGTAGCGTTGCTTAATGTAGCTGCGGTAGCAAAATCGCCAAACTGTGCGGTTAGTGCGTTGTTTACTACTGCGGTATCGTTGGTGTTGCTTGCGCTATCAGCAGTGGCACGTGCGGTTTGCAATTGTGCTTGCGCCAATGCTTTTACTTTGTTGGTTTTGTCTAGTTGAGCAATGCTATCTTGTGCGTGCTTAGCCTGCGCCAATTCTAGCTCGGAGGGAGCTGTATAATAATAAAAACCTGTAACTATTGCGAAAATTAGTACATAGCCAATAATTGAATTACGATCCATAATGTAGTGTGTGGGTAATGTTTAGGGGGTTAATTTATTGAGATTATTTTAAGGTGCAAATGTATATATTTTTAACGCCTGCAAATGAAAACATTTGCAGGCGTTAAACACATTATTTTTCGTTGTCTATTATTAGTTGCAACGGATTTTTTACACGCTCATTAAGCAAGGCTATATCCAATACTTCCGCCATAGTGTTTACGTAATAAAAACTCAATCCTCTTAGGTATTCGGGCTCTATGTCCAGTATGTCTTTTTCGTTTTGGTCGCACAGTATTATTTCTTTAATACCTGCACGCTTAGCTGCTAATATTTTTTCTTTGATACCACCCACAGGCAATACTTTGCCACGGAGGGTTATTTCGCCAGTCATAGCTAATTTAGAACGCACTTTACGTTGTGTAAATACCGATGCTATAGCCGTAAGCATAGTAATACCAGCACTTGGGCCATCTTTGGGCGTAGCCCCCTCGGGTACGTGCACGTGTAAGTTATAATTATCAAATACTTTGTAATTAATACCTAAATCATCGGCATGTGTTTTTATGTATTCCAATGCAAGTACTGCACTTTCTTTCATTACATCGCCTAGGTTGCCTGTTAATGTTAGCTTTCCACCTTTGCCACGGCTTATACTACTTTCTATAAACAGTATTTCGCCACCTACGCTTGTCCACGCTAAGCCAGTAACAACGCCTGCTATGGAGTTGTCTTGGTATTTTTCTCGGGTTATCATTTCCGAACCTAATGTTTCGGTAACATCGTCCTCAGTAGGTTTGTAGGTATAAGGCTCGTCCATAGCTATTTTGCGGGCTTCGTTGCGCACTACTTTGGCTATACGTTTTTCTAATGCACGCACACCACTCTCACGTGTGTAACTTGCTATTATTTTTTGTAATACTTTTTCGTTTAGTTCTATTGCTTTTTTGGCTAAGCCATGTTCTTCCAGTTGCTTAGGTAATAGGTGTTTTTTGGCTATTTGTACTTTTTCTTCCAGTGTATAACCACTTATGTTTATTACCTCCATACGGTCGAGCAATGCGGGTTGTATGGTTTGCAGGCTATTGGCAGTAGCTATAAACATTACGTTAGATAAATCAAATTCTATTTCCACAAAATTATCGTAAAACGCCTTGTTTTGTTCAGGGTCTAATACTTCTAATAAAGCTGATGATGGGTCGCCTTGGAAACCTTGTCCTAACTTATCTATTTCGTCCAACAAAAATACAGGATTACTTACTTTTACTTTTTTTAAATTTTGCAATATACGTCCAGGCATAGCGCCTATGTAGGTTTTGCGATGTCCACGTATTTCGCTTTCGTCGCGCATACCGCCTAGGCTCATACGCACATACTCACGGTTAAGCGCACGTGCAATACTGCGTGCAAGGCTTGTTTTACCTACACCTGGAGGGCCGTGTAGGAGCAATATTGGCGATTTCATATTGCCTTTTAATTTTAATACCGCCAAGTGTTCTATTATGCGTTGCTTTATTTTTGTTAAGCCAAAATGGTCATCGTCCAGTATTTTTTGTGCGTTTTTCAAATCAAAGCTATCGTTGCTATATTCGCCCCAAGGCAAGTCTAGCAAAAGTTCCAAGTAATTGCTTTGTACGCTATATTCTGATGCTACAGGGTTCATACGGCGTAGTTTGTCCAACTCTTTTTTAAACGTAGCGCCTATTGCATCGCTCCATTTCATAGTTTTGGCACGAGTTTCAAGGTCGTTAGCTTCCTCTTCGTTGCTTTTATTACCCAACTCCTCTTGTATAGTTTTGAGTTGTTGTTGTAGGAAATAATCTCGTTGTTGTTTATCTAAATCTACTTTCGTTTTATTTTGAATACTATTTTTAAGTTCTACTTTTTGTAAATCTTTAGCCAAGTGTTTTAGTAATTCGGTGGCTCTTGTTTTAATGTCGGTAAGTTGTAATAATTCTTGCTTTTCGTTTACTGTAGCTTGCGTGTTACTGGCAATAAAATTAATAAGGAACGATGGGCTATCAATGTTGCGTATGGCTATGCCTGCCTCTGTTGGTATGTGTGGCGATAGTTTTATAATTTCTTGCGCTGCATCTTTTATTGATGACATCGTAGCTTCAAACTCATCATCAATACCAACAATAACTTCATCATCAATAATGCTAATATCGGCCGTAAAATAAGGCTCGGAGTTAAGTTGTTTTTCTATTTTAAATCTGCGCTTGCCTTGCAGTATTACGGTAGTGTTGCCGTTGGGCATACGTATTACTTTTATAACATTGGCAATAGTACCCACTTGGTGTAGTTGGTCAAAGGTAGGCTCTTCCGCCTTATCTTCCATTTGGGCTACTACGCCCACTATTTTGTTGCCCTTGTAGGCCTCTTGTATTAGTTTTATGGATTTATCTCGCCCCAATGTAATGGGTATAACCACACCTGGAAACAATACTGTGTTGCGCAGTGGTAATATTGGCAGTTGAGTAGGGTAAGCATCTTTGCTTAGGGTATCTTCTTCTTCCAGCGTAAGCATGGGTATAAACTCCGTATCTTCGTTGATATCGCTTTGTAATTGTATGTTTTCGAACATTATGTAGTAGTTGATTTTGGTGCTATAATCCAACTTTAATGCCACAGTAAAACTAACGCCATAATGGCGAGAATGAGTCTATTATATTTGCTAAATTGTAACTATTAAAATAATGAATGCTTTTACGTGCTATATTAAGTTACACTGTTATGAATAGTAAAAGGAATTAGCTACTAACTAAAATGTTACAACTAATCCACCTTAACACCCATTACCGTAATGTCGTCTATTTGTTCGCTATTGCCCTTAAAATCGTTGAGGGCTTTGTGTAGTAGCGCTACTTGCATACGCATAGGTTTGGTATTAATATCAACCAATAATTTTTTAAAGTTTACAGGATAAAACTTTTTACCCGCTTCTCCACCACGTTGGTCCACATAGCCATCGCTTGATAGGTAAATAACATCGCCTTGTTGCAATGCTATGGTATGGTTGGTATAATTTTCTTCGGTGGTTTTAAAAAACATTTTGCCAATAGGTATTTTGTTGGCTTTATGTTCTATTATTTCGTTGTTGCGCACTAAGTATAGTGGCATAAATGCTCCTGCATACACCAGTTCTTTTTTATCAAAATTAATGGTGCATAAGGCTATATCCATACCGTCTTGTAGCATTGCATCGTCGTTGTGGTGTTTGTTTAGCTGTGTACTTAATCTGTTTTTTAGTAGTGTTAATACATCAGCAGGAGTAAGTGCAGTGGTGGCATTGGTTATAATTTCGTTTAATAAATTATAACCCATTATACTCATCATAGCACCTGGTACACCGTGCCCTGTACAATCGGCAAGAGCAAAGTATAGGTTGTTATCATTGCGTTTGAGCCAATAAAAATCGCCACTTACAATATCCTTGGGCTGAAAAAATATAAAGGCATTGCGTAGTTCGCTTTCTATTTCATTTTCGGTTACAAACAACGAATCTTGTATGCGCTTGGCATAGTCTATACTATCAGTAATATTTATGTTTTTGCGTTCGAGTTCTATTTTTTGTAATTCTACATTTTCTTTTTCGGCGTTAAGTTCTTGTGTACGTAGCGTTACTTTGGTTTCTAGTATTTTGTTTAGCTTACGCAAACGTCGGGTACGTGTTACAAACACAATGGCTATAATGGACAATATACCTACTATGGCTAATGTATAAAACCACCACGTGCGGTAAAACGGAGGGGTAATTACAAAGGTATATTGCTTAACATCGCTCCATTTCATATTATCGTTAGCAGCACGCACCATAAATGTATAAGTACCTGCAGGCAAATTGTTGTACGTTACCGTATTGCGCTGTGCTATAGGTAGCCACGTTTTGTCGAAACCATCTAAATAGTACTGATACACCACTTCCTTAGGGCGAGTAAGGCTTGCGCCTACAAACTCAAAGGTAAGTTGGTTTTCGTTGTAGTCATATTCAGCATCAGCGTTTACTAATTGTTTTTTAAAATTAACCAACGGCAAACCTAACGAGAGTATAGGTACTTTGTTGTTGCTACGTACTGCATTGGGTTTATACTTAACCAAGCCTATAATAGTACCTAGCCACACATTATTATTCCCATCATTACACACCGAATTTGGATTTATTTCTACACCCAAAAAACCATCGTATTTGTTGTAATGTTTATAATCATTAGTACTTATATTTAGCTTATCAATACCTGTGGGAGTGCCTATCCATAGGTTGTTTTGCACATCAGTCTTTAACAAATAAATAAGCGATTGCTTGTCTTTAAATGCAGTTTCGTTAGTAAATTTTCCGTTGGCATATTTATATAAACCATGCTCATACGTACCCAACCATAAGGTGTGGTTTTTATCTTCGGTAATACTTAGTGTAAAATCGCTTGGGTAGTTGTTACGCTCCGTGTAGGTAGCCCATTTAGTACCGTTCCACATACTTAGTTTACCTCCTAATACAGCTGCCCATATATTGTTTTTACTATCCACAAATAATTGATACACGTTGTTGCCTCCCAAGCCATTAGCAATAGTATAGTGGTTTAATGCGTTGGTTATGGGATTGTAACAAAACACCCCCTCACGATTGGTAGCTATCCATATATTTTGTGCAGCATCAGCAGTTATTGCATATACTTCCTTGCACGGAATGGCTGCAACGCTTGCTGATAGCTTAGTAGCGGGGTTGTATATGTTTACGCCTTGCCCATAATTACTATACCATACTTTTCCATTATTATCTTGATATAATGCGGTGGTGTTTTTTAATGAGCTGGAATAATTATCGTTTATTAATTCAAATTTATTTTGGTTAGAATTGGGCATAGTAGTCATGTGGTACAAACCACCATCAGTACCAAGCCATAACGAGTTGTCTTTTTTATCGTTGATAACGCTCCACACTATGGTGTTTTTAAGCCCTTCAAAGGTTCCGTATATTTCAAATTGTTCGTCAAAATATTGGTTGAGTTTAAATACTGTGCCTATCCATATATTTTTTTCGTTGTCCTCAGTAAAACAGTTTACCTTATCGTTACTCAAGCCATGGTTTGCATTTATTTGTTGGAACACCGCCCCCTTATAGTTTTGTTGCTCTAACTGATGTATTAATTTGCAAGCACCCTTACTATTAGTACCTACGTATAGTGCTTTGTTGCTGGCGTACAGGCTTTTTATATATACATCGGGCAAGCCATCAGTAGCAGTATAATTTTTAATTAATGATGTGCCATTAATATCAAAACTAAGTACGCCTTTGTTGTTAGTACCTGCATATATTTTGTTGTTGAATACTGCAATACTTGTGGCGAGAGAACCTATAAATACATCGTTGAGTATAAGGCGTTGCGCTTGCATATTGCCTTTGGTTATTTTTATTTTGTACAAGCCATCGTCTGTTGCGGCAAGTATAGCGTTGTTGGCAATAGTTATTTGATTACAACGTAAGGCATTATAATTACTCAAACTTATTTTGTACAACGAGCCTCTACCTGTGTATTCGTGATTGCGCAGTTCACTATCGCTTGGCTTGTAGTATAGTATTCCTTGCCCAAGTGTAGCTATCCAAAGGCCTTCGTTTTTATCAGTAATAATGCTTGTTACAGGAGTATTTATATCAATAATTCCGAATGTTATTTTTGATATTTTTTTGCTCGTAATATTTATTACACTTATACCACCGCCTGTATGCCCCACTATTAATTGTTGGTAGGGTGTAATGTGTAGTGCG
The DNA here is from genome assembly GCA_040080595.1 of Bacteroidia bacterium. Lineage (GTDB taxonomy): Bacteria > Bacteroidota > Bacteroidia > UBA4408 > UBA4408 > JACMRI01. The sequence goes on from JBEBIC010000089.1 coordinate 7,689, forward strand.
CTCACACGATTTTCGTGCAGGCCATTAAGTCTGTTATAAGTTGTAAATGTAACCCCGTTATATCCCGTAACTCCGCTCATAGTACCTACCCAAATATTACCCAAGGTATCGTTGCTTAGTGCCGTAATACTGGATTGTGGCATACCATCTTCAATACCAAATTGATTAAAATTGAGCGACTGCGCTTGCACATAGCTAAGCGAAGCTATCAATAGTAAAAACGTAAAAAAGAATTGTTTTATAAGATACATTGGGTTAATAGTTTATTTGTTGCGCTGTGTTTTTTCGTAGTTAGCAATAATGGCGTATAGGCTGGTAATAGGGTTTCCCGACTCGTCTATAAGTTGTTTGTTGCGGCTAATTTGTTTTTGAATTTTATTTTTATAATTACTTTCCAATCTATCATTAACGCTTGATAAATAACTACTGAGCTCCGCTGGGCTATTTGCAAACCCCGAATTGATACGTGTTACCGATTTTATACGTTCTATTAATGTTGTATCGGCTATCGCCGATACTGCTACATTGATTGTTTTAGTTGTTGTATCTTTTTGAGTTAAATTTTTTGTTGTGGGATTAGTGGTTGTTATAGGCTCAATAATTTTTACGGGGTCTATTTTTTCTACAATAACTTCTGGAACTACTACTGCTATTTCCTTTTTTATGTTTACCATTTCGGGAAACGTTTTGTGCCTGCTATAGGTTACGGGTACGTTGTTGGATTCGTTTATGGTGTTGAGGGTAATGTTGTAAGTGTATTCGCCATTCATAATATCATCAGTAATATTACGTGTGTTAAACAATACTATACGTGTTTGATAATCGGCATTGGTTACTACTATTTTGTATTCGGTATTGGGGCTTAGTGTAAACGAATATGCGCCATAGTTTTTGGTTAGGCACGTTTGCTCGGCAACTGCACCGCCTGCTAATTTTAAACTTACGTTAGCCAATGGCGTAAGGGTATTGTTAGTTACTACACCCTTTAGTACCAACGCCCACGCACTTGTACTACTTATAGTTATAAGCACACATAAAGCAAGTAAACGTAAGTAAGAGTTTAGCATAATTAAGGTTAATGAGTAGTTATTTATTTGAAGTGATAAATCATGATTTGAAACGTAATTCGTAATTTTTAATTCGTAATTACTCTATTATACTTTTTGTTTTATTTCGTCTTCTATTCCTTTTATTTTGTTGGCTAATTCGGGCAAATTTCTAAAGTGTACGTATGCACGTTTATAATCGCCAATGGCAAATGCTGGCGAACCTTGTAGTATAATGCCTTCGTCTTTAATGCTACTACCCACGCCCGATTGCGCAGCTATTTTTACACCATTAGCTATGGTTAAATGTCCTACTATGCCTACCTGTCCGCCTATCATACAGTCTTTACCTATTTTGGTACTGCCCGCAACGCCTGTTTGCGCTGCTATTACAGTGTTTTCGCCTATTTCTACGTTATGTGCTATTTGTATAAGATTATCCAGTTTTACACCTTTGCGTATAATGGTAGAACCTAGCGTAGCACGGTCTATGGTAGTGTTTGCGCCTATCTCTACATAATCTTCCAGTATTACGTTGCCTATTTGGGGTACTTTAGCATAGTTATTTTCGCTATTGGGAGCAAAGCCAAAACCATCGCCACCTATTATGCTACCACTGTGTAAGGTGCAATTGGCGCCTATTTCGCAGCCTGCATATATTTTTACGCCTGCATATACTACGGTATTATCGCCTATGGTTACTTGGTCGCCGATGTAGGCTTGTGGGTATATTTTTACGTTGTTGCCTAACTTAGCATTTTCGCCTATGTAAGCAAATGCGCCTATATATATGTTTTTGCCCACAGTGCTTGATGCTGCTATAAAACTGGGTTGCTCCACGCCTGTTTTATTTTGAATGTATTGGTTATATACTTCCAATAATTTGGCAAATGCTGTGCGAGCTTCAGGTACACGTATAAGTGTGCAGGTAGCTAATAATGGCTGCGATGGAGTAAAATCGGCATTTACAATAACTATACTTGCTTTAGTGTTGTAAATATAGGGCTCGTAAGCCATGTTACCCAAAAAACTTAATGCTCCTGTTTTACCCTCTTCTATTTTGCATAATGCTGATACGGCTTGAGCTTCGTTTCCATCAACTGTACCCTCTATGAGTTGTGCTATTTGTAATGCTGTAAATATCATACGTGTATATAATTTGGCTTTTATCTAAATTTTATTAAAAACTAAAAATAAACATAAATAACCAACATTATACGTTAAATCTTAAATATTATTTTGCACGCAACATAGTTGCAAGAGTGCATTATGGTTTAAAATTATTTTTAACCAGTTGCAAAAATTGTGATTTTTTTTGTATAAATGCCTTTTTGGAGGCTGGAAAAAGCTTTTTTGCAAAATTTATTTTATAAAATGAGCGTTATTGTTTTGAACAAAAAATTAACTTTGAACAAAACATAAATCATACAATGAACAACAACGACATTTTAAAAAAACTACGTGTAGCACTGCACCTGCGTAACGACGAAATAATAGCTATATGTGCATTGGTAAATTTTAAATTATCGGCAGCTGAACTAGGCGATATGTGCCGTGCCGATGACCACTCCAATTTTAAACCCTGTGGCGACCAAATACTGCGTAACTTCCTTAACGGATTAATTATACACAAACGTGGTGTGCAAGAAAAAAAGCCAGTTAAATAATTACGAATTAAAAATTACGAATTACGGTTGCAACAACTCGTTTACAATTACTTAATATTACAATGAATAATTACTACCAACCGTAATTCGTAATTTTTAATTCGTA
>JBEBIC010000358.1:0-2326 GCA_040080595.1 Bacteroidia bacterium
ATTTTGTGTAAATTGGCACTTTATTTGTAAGCGAATTTTTTATAAAAAACAACATTAACTTTCTTAAAACTTATACACACTAATGGTAACAGACATTAAAGAACTCAACGAAAAAATTCAGCGCGAATCGGCATTTATAGATATGCTATTGCTGGAAATGGATAAATCCATAGTAGGACAAAAAGGTATGGTACAAAGCCTACTTATAGGTTTGTTAAGCAACGGACACATACTCCTTGAAGGTGTGCCAGGTTTGGCTAAAACATTGGCCATAAAATCATTGTCGGACGCTATGCACGGTAAATTTAGCCGCATACAATTTACGCCCGATTTGCTACCAAGCGACGTAGTAGGTACAGTTATTTACAACCAAGCTAAGCAAGAATTTAGTGTGCGCAAAGGTCCTATATTTGCCAACTTTGTATTGGCAGACGAGATAAACCGTGCGCCAGCAAAGGTACAAAGTGCATTGCTCGAAGCGATGCAGGAACGCCAAGTAACCATAGGCGATACCACTCACAAACTAGACGACCCATTTCTGGTATTGGCTACACAAAATCCAGTAGAGCAGGAGGGAACCTACCCATTGCCCGAAGCGCAGTTGGATCGTTTTATGCTTAAAATTGTAATTGGTTATCCAACCAAGGAAGATGAGCAAAAAATTATTCGTCAAAACTTACAAGCCGTTAAATCCACTATTAACTCCGTACTTAGCTCCGAAGATATTATTAAAGCACGCAATCTTGTACGTGAGGTATATATGGACGAAAAAATAGAACGGTACATTGTTGATATCGTATTTGCTACACGTTACCCTGCACAATACAAGTTAAACAAATTAGCTAATTTAATAAGTTTTGGAGGTTCGCCACGTGCAAGTATTAGCTTGGCATTGGCCAGTAAAGCACACGCATTTATAAAACGCCGTGGCTATGTAATACCCGAAGATGTACGTGCAGTATGCAACGATGTATTGCGCCACCGTATAGGACTTACTTACGAAGCCGAAGCAGAGGGAGTTACTACTGAGCAAATTATTTTAGATATTTTAAATACAGTTGAAGTTCCTTAGGTAGTAATTACGAATTACGTTTAATATCAAACGTTTATAAGTAAAAAAAGTTGTAAATAATTAACACACACACTTTGCTATTTATTGCCCTGCCCTAAAGGGCAGGGAGATAATAATAATTTTTAGCCACACGGCATTTAAAATACATTTGTTATGAAACTAATAACCCTAATAATAGCACTACTTTGTAGCATTAACAATGGCTATGGGCAAATGGATTCGTTGTTGGTTTTGAATAGAGATGTTACAATGAGCTATTCACAATCGGTAGTGAAGCGGGGCGAAAAAGCTACTGAAATAAAAGTAAAGCTGTATTTTAATAACGATGCTAAATTAGATATGTTCAGTTTAAATAATTTTGAACTAATGGACACAGGCGAGTTAATATCCGAAAACCCTGCTGATAGTGTGTTTCATGTGTATATATTAAAACAAGCAAACTTAGATTACAGTAAATTTGATAAAAAATCCACGTTTTATAGTTTACCCAACCAAGAACTACTTACCATAAATTATTTTGCCAACAACAAAGAAAATGCAGTGAGCATCAACTTAAAACAATTAAAAAACGTACAATGATTTTTAAAGCAATATTAGCATTACACATACTTGCAGGAGCGACAGGCTTAATAGCAGGTACTATAAATATGGTGCGCAAAAAAGGAGATAAGTTACACGTGCTATTTGGCAAAGCATTCTTGTACGGAATGCTTACCGCAGGTTGTTGTTCGTTTGCGTTGGCAGTAATACATCCAAGTTTGTTTTTGTTTATGGTAGGTGTATTTACTATTTATTTGGTAGGTACAGGCGAGCGTTATTTGTTTTTAAAACAATTACATCTTACTCAAAAACCATTAGTAATAGATTGGGCACTAACTATATTTATGGCAATAGGCGGATTAACACTCATTGGCGCAGGTATTCATGGTTTAATAAACGGGAATACATTTGGGCTTGTGTACGTAGTGTTTGGCGGTAGCGGATTAAAAAATGTATATGATGACGTGCAAAATTATCAAGGTAAAATAACTAATAAAAATTATTGGTTATTAGTACATATTGGACGTATGAGTGGTGGTTATATTGCAGCATTTACAGCTTTTTTAGTAACCAACAGCGATAAGTTTCCTGTGGCTATACAAGGTACTATTTTGTGGTTATTGCCTACTATTATTTTTGTACCGCTTATTGTATATTGGTCTAAGAAAGTTAAAATTATACCTGTTGTAAAATAAGTGTGAGATGGAAAATAAT
>JBEBIC010000359.1:0-2325 GCA_040080595.1 Bacteroidia bacterium
CCTTGTAGTATAGTTTGAAGTCAGGTAGCATGAAAATTTTTTCATCAAAAATTATAGTGTAGTAAATGAACCGCCAGCTTTAGTGATGGCATCTTGTGCTACTGTTGAAAATTTATTTAATGTTACGTTTACTTTTGATTTTAATTCGCCACGACCTAACACTTTTACTAAATCGTTCTTTGAAGCTAAACCTGCAGCCATTACAACATCTCTAGTTATTTCGGTGATATTCTTAGCTTCAGCCAATTGTTGTAAAGTATCTAAATTGATAACTTTATACTCAATACGGTTGATGTTTTTAAAACCAAATTTTGGTAAACGACGTTGTAAAGGTGTTTGACCACCTTCAAAACTTCTTTTACTTGAGTACCCCGAACGAGATTGAGCACCTTTGTGTCCTCTCGTTGCAGTTCCTCCTCCTCCAGAACCTTGTCCACGACCTCTTCTGTAGTTATTTTTTGTAGAACCTAAAGCAGGTTTTAATGTATTTAAATTCATATTAAATTACTTTAACTAAATGTTTAACTTTATTAAGCATACCCATAATCTGAGGATTAACAGTATGTTCAACAATTTGATTGTTTTTCTTAAATCCTAATGCTATTAGAGTATCTTTTTGACGCTTAGGTCTGTCGATACCACTTTTGTATTGTTGAAGGCGTATAGTGCTCATTTTCTTACAATTATTTAACCGTTAAATACTTTATCTAAACTTACACCACGTAAGGTAGCAATTGTGAAAGGATCTCTCAGTTGTGACAATGCTTCAATAGTAGCCTTAACAACGTTATGAGGATTTGACGAACCTTTTGATTTAGCAAGTACATCGGTTACACCAACACTTTCTAAAACAGCACGCATCGCACCACCAGCTATTACTCCTGTACCATGTGCTGCAGGCTTAATAAATACCTGTGCTCCTCCGTACTTTGATAATTGCTCGTGAGGAATAGTACCTTTAAAAATTGGCACTTTTACTAAGTTTTTCTTAGCATCTTCTATTCCTTTAGCAATAGCATCAGCAACTTCTTTAGATTTCCCTAAACCGTAACCTACAACACCATTTTCATTACCTACTACAACTATTGCAGAAAAACTAAATGTACGACCACCCTTAGTTACTTTTGTTACACGTTGTATACCAACTAATCGATCTTTTAATTCGATATCAGCCGATTTTACTTTTTTTATAGTTTCTGTTGACATTTAAACTTAAATTTAAAATTCTAAACCGTTTTCTCTAGCAGCTTCTGCTAAAGATTTAACTCGACCATGATATAAATATCCGTTACGGTCAAACTTTACTTTCTTAACACCTAAACCTAATGCTTTTTCAGCGATAGTTTTACCTACTGATTTTGCTTGATCTACTTTCGTTAATTTTGATGCTTCAGTAACTTTAGCACTAACTAAAGTTTTTCCTGTTGAATCGTCTATTAATTGGGCGTATATATTTTTATTGCTTCTAAAAACAGTTAAGCGTGGCATAAGTGCCGTACCTAAAACTGATTGCTTAGAACGCATTTTTATTTTTATTCTACGTGTTTCTTTTACACTACTCATAATAATATATGCTTTAAAATTATTTACCAGCTGATTTACCAGCTTTTCTTCTTAGTATTTCGCCTTCAAACTTAATACCTTTTCCTTTGTACGGTTCAGGTTTTCTTAACGAACGTATTTTAGCTGCTACTAAACCTAAAAGTTCTTTATCAGCTGACTTTAAAGTTATTTTCGGGTTTTGACCACGTTCAGTTTTAGTTTCAAACAAAATTTCTTTTGGCATTTCAACTAAAACGTTGTGTGAAAATCCTAAAGTTAATTCTAAATTTTGACCAACAGCTGCTGCTCTATAACCTACACCTACCAACTCTTGAACTACTTGGTAACCTTCAGAAACACCTTTAACCATGTTAAAGATTAATGAGCGATACAAACCGTGCAATGCTTTAGCTTCTTTAGTATCATTTGGACGTTCAACTGTTAATGTTGAACCGTCGATATTTATTGTGATAATTGGGTTGATAGCTCTTGATAATTCGCCTAATTTACCTTTAACAGTAATTTCGTTATCGCTAGAAACTTTAATATCAACACCACTTGGAATATTAATTGGGAGTTTACCTATACGTGACATGCTCTTTGGATTAAAATATATAACAAATAACTTCGCCACCAACTTTAAGACGCTTTGCATCTTTATTCGTCATAACGCCTCTCGAAGTTGATAAAATAGCTATACCCAAACCATTAATGATTTTTGGTAAGTTATCAGTACCTACATATTTACGTAACCCTGGAGAACTTACGCGGTTTATTGATTTC
>JBEBIC010000360.1:0-2315 GCA_040080595.1 Bacteroidia bacterium
ATATGAATCCAAATACACGTGTAGTAATAACAGGCATGGGCGCTGTAACCCCATTAGGCAATAGAGTTAGTAGTTATTGGACTAATTTATTAGCAGGAAAAAGCGGTGCTGTACCCATTACTAAATTTGACGCATCGTTATTTAAAACACAATTTGCTTGCGAACTTCAAGGTTTTGAAATAGATAATTATTTAGATAAAAAAGAAGCCCGCAAACTTGACCCATTTGTACACTATGCTATAGCTGCTACTGATGAAGCTATAGCGCAAGCTGGTTTATCATCAACCACAATTAATTACAACAAAGTAGGTGTAATATGGGCAAGCGGAAATGGTGGTATTACTACCTTTGAAGAACAAATGATAGAGTTTGCACAAGGCAATGGCACGCCACGTTTCAATCCGTTTTTTATACCACGCATATTAGTAGATATTGCCGCAGGTCATATAAGTATGCGCCATGGTTTTAGAGGTGTAAATTATTGTCCAGTATCAGCCTGTGCTAGCTCCAATACTGCTATAATAGATGCCATGAATTATATAAAATTGGGTTATGCCAATGTAATAATAGCAGGAGGTAGCGAAGCTCCTATAACACGTGCTGCTATTGGCGGTTTTGGTGCTATGAAAGCATTAAGTACCAATAACGAAAATTATGCAAGCGCATCACGCCCGTTTGACGCCACGCGCGACGGATTTGTAATGGGCGAAGGCGCAGGTGCATTAGTACTAGAAAACTACGACCATGCCATAGCACGTGGTGCTACTATACTTGCCGAAGTATGTGGCGGTGGCATGAGTGCCGATGCCTATCATTTAACATCAACACACCCTGAGGGCTTAGGTGCACGACTTGCTATGGAACAAGCGTGTGAGTTGGCGCACATAAATACTACTGATATTAATTACATAAATATGCACGCCACAAGCACACCCGTAGGCGACTTGAGCGAACTAAACGCAGTAACTACTTTTATGGGCGATGCTGTAACGGATATAAACATAGGTGCTACCAAAAGTATGACTGGGCATTTGCTTGGCGCATCGGGCGCTATTGAAGCTATAGCCTGTGTGCTAGCAGTGGCGCACAATATAGTACCTCCAACTATTAATGTAACTGAACTGGACGAAACTATTAATCCTGCGTTAAATTTTACATTACACAGCGCACACCACCGAATTATAAACTATGCAATGAGCAATAATTTTGGTTTTGGCGGGCACAATGCCAGTGTGGTGTTTGGCAAGGTTTATTAACAATTATTTATAATTTAAACGAATGAACATCACCAAAAACAACAAGCAGTATTACAGTAATTTTTTGCAACTACACGCCATAGTACTTATATGGGGTTTTACTGCCGTTATTGGTGCTATTATTACACTTAAAGCCTACGATTTGGTGTGGCTACGTATGGGCATAACTACGCTTATTATAGCTGCTTATGCTTTAATAACAAGGCAATCGCTTAGGATTGATACCATTGGCTTGCGCAAAACAGTAGGCACAGGCGTACTTATAGCCTTGCATTGGATATGTTTTTATCAAGCTATAAAAGCGAGCAATGTATCGGTAACATTGGCGGTATTTAGCACGGCTTCGTTTTTTATGAGTATAATGGAACCTATTTATTACAAGCGAAAAATTATTGTGTATGAAGTTGTGCTAGGACTTGTAATAATAGCCGTATTAATGTTTTTATTTAGAATAGAAGAAAAATACTTAACAGGTATTTTATATTCCTTAGGAGCTTCATTTTTGTCAGTATTGTTTACCCTTAGCAATGGACGCTTAGCCAAACTATACACACCTGTAGTGGTTAGTTTTTACGAAATGTTGGCAGGTGTACTGTTTTTGTTTTTGTTTTTAATGGCTATTCAATATCCGTTTGTACCGCTTATACTGGTAAGTCCGCACGATTGGTGGTGGATGTTGTTTTTTTGTGGTGTATGTACCGCATTGCCATTTATACGTGTTACGGGATTGATGCAAACAATATCTCCTTACACCATAGTACTATCAGTAAACCTAGAACCTGTATATGGTATAGCTTTGGCCTATTATTTTTTGGACGAAGGCAGTGCTATGACCACACAGTTTTACATAGGTGCAGGCATTATTTTTCTAACGGTATTTGCTAATGGAATACTCAAAAATAAGTTTCCTGTAAAGGTGTAGCTCACTACTATTTAAAGGAATTATAAATACAAGAGGCGCAATAAATTAATTTATTGCGCCTCTTGTATTTATAATAAAAGTGATCCGGATTGGATTCGAACCAATGACCGACTGCTTAGAAAGCAGTTGCTCTATCC
>JBEBIC010000361.1:0-2297 GCA_040080595.1 Bacteroidia bacterium
GTTTTGTTGCCTGTAATTAATAGTGATAAACGTGCTTGCTCGGTAAATTTATCGGCAGTACGGTTATAAATATTTCCAAATTCAAACACTTTTAAATTGCTTTGCTTACGGTTAATATTCCATGCAATAGTTTGTAATGCACCGTGCAAGTGTGTAGTACGTAATATATTTAACTCCGAACTTAATGGGTTGGCTAACTCAACGTATTCGGGCGTTGTAGCGTATTTTTGTGCTGTAAGCGATAGGTTCATAGTTTCGTAAAAACCATTGCTTACTAACATATCGGCCACAGTGTTTTGTATGCCACGCAAATCGGGCTTGTTGGTAGCAACTGTACTAAAACTAAACTTGGCGGGCAAGTCCACATTATTAGCACCATACATGCGCAGCACTTCCTCCACTACATCAGCCTCACGGGTTACATCAACTTTATAAGGCGGTACGGATAATTGCAATATATTTTCGTGGTGAGATACAATAGTAATGTCCACATTTTTAATAATATCAATAATAGTTTGCGTAGGCAATACTTTACCAATAAGCGTATTGATGCGGTTTACATCTACTTCAATACTATAATTTTGTACAGGTGTTGGATATACATCTACTATGTTTCCTACTACATTTCCGCCTGCTACTTCCAACACTAAATGTATAGCACGTTGCAATGCGTGTACGGTATTGTTAGGGTCGGTACCACGTTCAAACCTAAAGCTACTGTCGGTTTTAAGGTTGTGGTGTTTGCTTGTTTTACGCACACTTACAGCATTAAAATAAGCCGATTCAATAAATATATCTTTTGTGTTTTCGTTTACACCACTGTGTTTACCACCAAATACGCCCGCTATGCACATAGGCGCAGTAGCATTGCATACCATAAGGTCGGTAGCTTGTAGCTTGCGCTCAGTACCGTCTAAAGTAACGAATGGCGTGTCTTGTTGCGTAGTAATTACGTTAATAACATTGCCCTCAATTGCTGACAAATCAAAAGCGTGTAGTGGTTGCCCAAGTTCGTGTAATACGTAATTGGTAACATCTACAATATTATTTACACTACGCACGCCTATTGCTTGTAGGCGGTTTTGCAACCATTTAGGACTTTCTTTTACTGTTATGTTTTTAATAACCACACCGCTGTAACGTGGGCATAGTGCACTGTCGGCTATGTTTACCTTAACCTCGCTTGTGCCTGTGGCAATGTTTGCCATAGCAGGATGTACTAAGGTTGCTTCGCCCAATTGGCGCGATTTTACTGCCGCTACTACATCACGTGCTACGCCGTAGTGGCTCATAGCATCGGCTCTGTTGGGAGTTAAACCTATATGTATTAATGTATCTGTATAGCTATCAAAAATAGCTGTTGCAGGTGTACCTACTGCTAATGCAGGGTCAAGCACCATTATACCAGCGTGCGAAGTTCCTAAACCCAATTCGTCTTCGGCACACAACATACCTTGGCTTACTACACCACGTACTTTTGCACTTTTTATTTCTAGTTTATCGCCACTTGTGGTGTATAGTATTGCGCCTACTTGTGCTACTATTACTTTTTGCCCTACTGCCACATTTGGCGCACCACACACTATGTTTAGCATATCCGCAGTGCCTACATTTACGGTAGTTACTTTAAGTTTGTCGGCATCGGGGTGTTGCTCACATGTTATAACCTCTCCTACTACTACGTGTTTAAGTCCACCTTTTATGGTTTCGTATAGTTCGGTATTTTCCACTTCTAATCCAGTATCGGTAAGAGTTTCGGTAAGTGTAGTTAAAGTTATGTTGGTGTGTAATAGGTCTTGTAACCAGTTGTGCGATAGTATCATTAAGTTGTAAATGTGTATGTTATATTTTGTGTAAATGTAACACGATTTTTAGGTAGTACAAAACGAAAAAAGAGCAGGGTTTTGTTCTATTTACTACAACTTATTACTTGTACCTCGGCTTAGTTTATTATTGTGTTAATGATTCGGCTTCGCTCACCACAGGTTTTATTGTAATGCAATAATGAGATAAGTGGTAACTAAGCCGTAATATCTTTTTTAAAACGATACTAAAGCTTAGGAAATCGTATAGCTTGCCGACCATTGTTATGTAAGACTACGCTTAGATGGGGCTTAGCTACGGGTTATCTATGATTAATAATTTTCCTGCCGAAAAAAAATCATTTTCCTCTGCTAAGCGTAGAAAATATAAACCACTTGGTAAATTTTCGCGTTGCAAATTAACGGACTGCCCCGTAATATTTTTCAACTGTTTTACTACATTTCCAAATGAATTGTAAACTGTTAAGGTTGCGT
>JBEBIC010000090.1:0-10325 GCA_040080595.1 Bacteroidia bacterium
AGGTTCGCAGGGAGGCAAAGGATTAAACACCACACGCATTGGTATGGGCTATGCACGTGCATTTGGCAAAGGCTTTAATGTGGGTATGAGTCTTAATTATATCAATACTAAGTTTGCCGATGCTTACTATGGTAGTGCCAATAAATTTACGGTAGCAGTAGGTATGCAAGCCAAAGTAATTGATAATTTGTACATAGGTGCACACCTCTACAACCCCACGCTTACGCTCATTAGCAAAAATGCGGTGTATAAAGAATATGTACCCACCACCATTAATATTGGTTTACGTTATGATTTTAGCAAAGTGTTATCAGCACTGGTGCAGGTAGATAAAAATACGGTAAGCAAACCCAAAATAAATTTGGGAGTAGAGTACCGCATAGTGGAACAATTTTATTTACGAGGTGGGTTTTCGAGCAATGATATACGCTCATCGTTTGGATTTGGCTATAAAGCAAAGCAACTTACTATTGATGTTGCGGCAGGCTATCATTACAAAATTGGATTTGTACCACAGTTTTCGTTAGCATTTAATTTGCCCGAACCTGTTGGTAAAACACAACATAACTAAGTTGTTAATTACGAATTACGTTTAAAACCAACCGTTTAGCAACAAAAGTATTGCAATAAATATTTACAATTACCCAACACACTACGCACATGCTATTTATTACTATAAAAAAATACACTACCACACTTGCACTTATACTGCTGGTAAGTACTGTATTTGCTCAAAAAACAAAACCTACTGATAAAGACGGAGACAACACTGACGTAGAGCAACGTATGGAGCAAATAACTGAGCAAACCGAAAATGAAAACATGGATTTTAACACCTTGTTAGACAACATGAAATTTTATGCACAACACCCCATCAATCTCAACAATACCAACTACCAAGAGTTGCAAGATTTTGGTTTGCTTACTGATATTCAAATAAACAATTTGTTAAAACACATTACGGCCAATGGCAAATTAATAATAATACAAGAACTACAAACCATAGATGGCTACGACTTACAAACTATACGCAAAATACTGCCTTATGTGTATGTAGATAATAATTTGAATAACAACCATGCTACACTAAAGCAACTACTTACCAAAGGCGACCACGTATTATTTGTACGTACGCAAACGGCTGTACCCTTAGAGAAAGGCTTTACGCCAGCTACCGATAGCCAATTGCAAGCAAGCCCTAACTCACGTTACTTAGGCGATAGATTTAAACACTATGCTCGCTATCGTTACACGTATGGCAACAATTTTAGTGTTGGTATTACTGGCGAAAAAGATGCAGGCGAACAATTTTTTAAAGGTACACAAAAACAAGGTTTTGATTTTTACTCAGCACATATAGCCATACGTAATTTTGGTAAATTAAAATCGTTGGTGCTTGGCGACTATCAAGCGCAGTTTGGTCAAGGCTTAACGTTTAGTAGTGGCTTAGCATTTGGTAAAACGGCCGATGTACTTGCTGTAAAGCGCAATTATCTAGGTGCACGTCCTTATACAAGTGTTAATGAAAATATATTTATGCGTGGTGCAGTTATTAATGTAGAGATAGTAAAAAACATACAAGCCACTGCATTTGTATCTACCAAAAAAATAGATGCCAGTACCAATAATACTGATACTACTATACTTAATGTAGAAGATATACAAGCATCGGCATTACAAATTAGTGGTTTTCACCGCACGCCAAACGAACTTAATGGACGTGGTGCAATACGTGAGAATATAGTAGGAGGTAATATTAACTATCAGCAACGCACTACCAAAATAGGTGTTACGGCGGCATTGGTTAATTATAGCAACGAAATAGTAAAGACTAATAAAATATACAATCAGTTTGAGGCGCAAGGAAAAAACTTGGCTACTATGGGTGTGGAGTATAGCCATATATTTAGAAACATAAATTTGTTTGGCGAAACATCACGCAGTGGCAATGGAGGCTTAGCTACTATTAACGGTGCTATTATAGCCTTAGACCCACGTGTAAACGCAAGTATTATTTATCGTAACTATGGGCGCAATTATCAAGCACCGTTTAGCAATGCGTTTAGAGAAAATACAAAAGTAGGCAACGAAAAAGGATTATATTTTGGGTTAAACGTTAAGCCTATAAACACATTGGCTTTATCAGTATATTATGATAGAATAGAATATCCGTGGTTGCGTTACCAAATATCGGCACCAAGTAGTGGGTATGATTTTTTTAGTCAAGCTAATTTTACACCTAACAAAAAAACGAGTATGTACCTACGTTACCGCAACCGTAGTAGCGAAAAAAACTCAAGCATTGCTAACGATGATATAGATATTGTAACCAACGTTAATCAAAGTAATTATAGGTTTGAAATTTCATATACCGTAAGCCCAAGTCTTAAAATGAAAAATAGAGTAGAGGCTGTAACATATAAATCAGGCGCAGGCGAAAAAAATGAAATTGGTTATTTGGCATTTCACGATATTACGTACAAGCAACTAAGTAGTCCGTTTAGTGGTAGTTTTAGATACGCAATATTTGATGCTCCAAGCTATTACGTGCGCATGTATTCGTTTGAAACTAATGTATTGTACGCATACTCTATACCCTCGCTGTACGGTAGAGGCGTGCGTACCTACGCAACAGTACGTTACGCAGTAAATCGTAAAATAGATATATGGCTAAGAGCTGCGGCAACCATATACAACGACCGCACAGTAGTAGGTAGTGGATTAAGTGAAACACAGGGTAATTCCAAAACTGACCTCACGTTACAAGTACGTTTTAGATTATAAACGCTGTATGGAAAGTTCTATTGAAACATTAAAAAAATACAATGGCTTTGCTCCCGCACTGTTTATTGAAGAGGCTACTGCAGACTGTACCAAAAATAGTTTTTTAAAAACTGACGATATTTATAACATTGAGAGTTTAGACGGGAGTGATTATGACGCTATTATCAATATAAAAAAACTCAATGATATTAATGAATTAAATGCTTTTCAAACGGCTATACATTCCAAATTAAAACAGAACGGATTGTATGTAGGAAAAGTAGAAACCAACGAAAATAACGAGCAGCGTATAAAAGACGAGCATCATAAATTAGTAGCGCCATTTTATTCGTTTTTTGATTTTGTGTTTCGTCGTGTGTTTCCACGTATGCCTGTACTTAATCGTATTCATCAGTTTATAACCAAAGGCAATGATAAGTGCATAAGTAGTTGCGAAGCTATTGGAAGGCTTTATTATTGTGGTTTTGAGGTTATTAATACAAAAGCAATTAATAACAATTTATACTTTGTAGCACGCAAAAAAATAGATGCGCGAAGCACCGTAAAAGAAATATTATACGGCCCATTATTTATAATGAAACGTGTAAGTAAAAATCAAAAAATAATAAAAGTATATAAGTTACGTACTATGCACCCATACGCAGAGTATGTGCAGGAGTATTTACATAATAAAAATAACCTTGCCGAAGGCGGTAAGTTTAAAGACGATTTTAGAATAACAAGCTATGGTAAATGGTTTCGTAAGTTTTGGATTGACGAATTACCAATGCTTATAAACATACTAAAATTTGAAATAAAACTGGTAGGTGTACGCCCACTAAGCCCGCATTATTTAAGTTTATATACTGATGAATTAAAAATATTACGTACCACAGTAAAGCCAGGTTTATTACCACCATTTTATGCAGATATGCCCACTACGTTGGAAGAAATAATGCAATCGGAAATGAGATATATACACAGTTATCAAAAAAGCGGTTGGTTCTGCGATATGCGCTATTTCTACAAAATAGTAGTAAATATTATATTTAAAAATAAACGCTCAAGCTAAAATAATAGCGTAAATAAATTACGAATTAAAAATTACGTTTATTAGCAATCATTATATTCTCTATTCCTATATGAATTTGAAAACTACCATAACCCCGTATAGCATACAACTCAAACATCCATTTGGAGTATCGGGGCATACACGCACAAGCACACCTATAGTATTGTTGCAACTTAACTACAATGGTTGTACTGCCTACGGCGAAGCCTCTCTTCCGCCTTATTTGGGTGTTACTCAGTACGATGTTATTACTTTTTTACACACCATTAATTTTGAGTTTATTGTAAACAATAGTATTGAAGATGTACACGCTTATTTAGCGCAACAGCCCAATGTGCTTATGCCCGCCGTATGTGCTATAGATATTGCTTGGCACGATTTGCATTGTCAGCTTCACAACACAAGCATTGCACAGCACTACACTATTGATGTAACTAATATGCCACAAACCACGTTTACCATAGGTATAGACGCACCATCAACCATAGCACAAAAAGTACAAGAGGCCAATGATTTTGATTTGTTAAAAATAAAAGTAGGCAGTGCCAACGATATAGCCTTACTTAATGCCTTAAAATTAGCCACCAACAAACCATTTATGGTAGATGCAAACCAAGGCTGGACAAGTATAGACGAAGCTATAACGCTTACGCATTGGCTTAAAACAAACGGTTGTTATATAATAGAACAGCCGTTTAACAAACTAAACAACAGTGCTACTGCGCAACTAAAACAATTAAACATATTGCCCATAATAGCCGATGAGGCTTTTCAACAAATAGCCGACCTGCCCGCCATTGCTACTAATTATGATGGGGTAAATATTAAATTAATGAAATGCGGAGGAATATATCCTGCATTGCAAATAATAAAAGAAGCCAAAAAACTAAACCTACAAATACTACTAGGCAGCATGAACGAAAGTTCGTGTGCTATACTAGCAGCCGCACACATAGCTCCACTATGCCACTACGCCGACCTTGATGGTCCTTGGCTCATAACCAACAATCCGTTTAAAAATCCAACTGTTGCGCAAGGCAAAATACAACTAGGTAACGCCACAGGCTTGGGTTTGGAGTTAGTATAAAAAAATATAAAATTTATAACTATACAAATGCAAACTTATCTATCATTACTACGGGGCATAAATGTAAGCGGACAAAAAAGCATTAAAATGGTTGATTTAAAGGCATTGTACCAAAGTTTAAATTTTACTAACGTAACTACTTATATACAGAGCGGTAATGTTGTATTTAAAAGTACTATAACTAATACCGAAGAATTAACCACACTCATAGCAAGCAAAATAAAACAACACTACAACTTTGATGTACCTGTGCAAGTACTTACATTAACTGAACTAACAGCCATAGTAAATAATAATCCGTATGTAGCTACCGCACCATTAGAGCAATTGCACGTAACTATATTAAATGCAATTCCCGCTCCCGAAAAATTAGCTGCACTAGCAGTAGTACCACATGGTAATGATGAATATGTTATAAACCACACAACCGTGTACTTGCGTTGTACCAACGGTTACGGCACTACCAAACTTACCAACAACTACCTCGAAGCTAAACTTAAAACTAGTGCCACTACACGTAACTGGAAAACCATAAATGTACTATTGGGTATGATGCAGAACGAAGTGTAACACTACCCACACTTCTGTTTTAGTTCAATAAAAAATTGAAAAACACATTCATTACAATTTTGTTGTGTAAATTACCAACTTACTTATAACTAACTCGCCCCGCTAACTTTCGTTAGCGGGGCGAGTTTTTGTTAAGACTTATTTAATAAGAGTTTACACTCTAGTTATTAGTTGTCCATTTTGCTACGTAAGTCAGATAGTGCTGAAATATCTCCTAATGTTGTTTTTTCAACATTGTCTTTTAATTTCTTTACTGCTTTCTTTTGTTCGTCGCGTTCAGTTGTTTTACGTTCTTTTTCCTCAACACGTTCAGCGTTTGATGCCTCTTCGTGTATGCGAGCGTGCGATACGATTATTTTTTTGCTTTCTTTGCTAAATTCTATTACTCTAAATTCTAACGTAGCATCTACACCTGCAGTAGTACCATCTACTTTAGTTAAATGTTTGTTAGGAGCAAATGCTTCAACACCGTAAGGCATCATAACTAAAGCACCTTTTTCGTTAGCACTCATAATAGTACCTTCGTGTATAGAGTCTAGTGCAAATACAGTTTCAAATACGTCCCAAGGGTTTTCTTCTAATTGTTTGTGTCCTAAGCTAATTCTACGATTTTCGCCGTCTATTTCCAATACTTTTACATCTAATATATCGCCTACTTTAGTAAACTCACTTGGATGCTTAATTTTTTTGCTCCACGATAAATCGCTAATGTGAACAAGACCATCAATACCTTCTTCTAACTCAACAAATACGCCAAAGTTAGTAAAGTTACGTACAGTACCTTTGTGCTGCGAATCTACTGGATATTTACCAGCAACTATAGCCCAAGGATCTGGTGTAAGTTGTTTTACACCAAGGCTCATTTTACGTTCTTCGCGGTCAAGTGTTAATACTTGTGCTTCGATAGTTTCGCCTACTTTCATAAAGTCTTGCGCACTACGCAAATGTTGGCTCCAGCTCATTTCACTTACGTGAACTAAACCTTCAACACCTGGTATAACTTCAATAAATGCGCCATAGTCAGCTATTACTACTACTTTACCATTTATTTTGTCGCCTACTTTAAGGTCAGCACCAAGTGCATCCCAAGGGTGTGCGCTTAATTGTTTTAAACCTAAAGCAATACGTTTTTTAGCATCGTCAAAATCAAGTATTACTACGTTAATTTTTTGATCTAATGCTACTACTTCTTCTGGGTGGTTTATACGGCCCCATGATAAGTCTGTAATGTGTATTAAACCATCAACTCCACCTAAATCTATAAACACACCGTACGAAGTAATGTTTTTAACCACACCTTCTAATACTTGTCCTTTTTCTAATTTAGATATAATTTCAGCTTTTTGTAATTCTATTTCAGCTTCAATTAATGCTTTGTGCGATACTACTACGTTTTTAAATTCGTTGTTGATTTTCACAACTTTAAACTCCATAGTTTTACCTACATATACGTCGTAATCACGGATAGGTTTAACATCTATTTGAGAACCTGGCAAGAATGCTTCAATACCAAATACATCAGCTATTAAACCACCTTTAGTACGGCATTTTACATAACCTTTTATAATTTCGTTAGTTTCAAGTGCAGTAGTTACACGCTCCCACGAACGTAAGCTACGTGCATGTTTGTGCGATAATACCAATTGACCTAATTTGTCTTCTTGGTTTTCAATATATACTTCTATTACATCGCCTACTTTCAAATCTTCGTTGTAACGTAATTCTCCACGAGAAATTACTCCGTCCGATTTGTAACCGATATTAACTACTACGTCTTTATCAGTAAGGGCTACTACAGTACCTTCGGCAACTGTGCGCTCTTGTACTTGTGTAAGTGAACCGCCTAATAAAGTTTCTAAGCGAGCTTGTTCGTCTGCCGAATATAATTCAGCTTTTTTTCCAATTGTGTTCCAGTCGAAATCAGTAATAGGAACAATTTTTTTTAAGTCAGACATTGTTGTCTTTTTTTGTTTTTAATGTTGAGCGAATAAATCAAACTAAAATTTTGCACCAACGGGTTATACATTATACCAACTTTTAATGAGCTTGATTGTTGATAGCTTTTTTTGAATTTAGCATTGCAAATATAATTAAAAAACAGATTGAAAAAACACCCCGTTTTATAAAATTACAATTAACGTTAGATGCGTATATTTGCATCAAAATAATTAAACTTATATTCATCAAAATAATGGAAACTACTATAACCCCTATTGTTGTGTATGCGGAGCAAACGCCCAACCCAGCAGCATTAAAATTTGTAATAAACAAGCCACTTTTGGAGGGTGGTATTCAATTAGAATTTCCTAGCGTAGAGTTTTGTAAAGGCGCACCATTAGCACAAAAATTGTTTGAATTTCCGTTTGTAAAAAACATATTTATATCTAACAATTATGTGAGTATTACTAAGGTTGATGCTATAGAATGGTCGGATGTGATGAATGAGTTACGCGATTTTTTAAAAACCTATTTTACCAACAATGGTGCGGTGTTGAATGAGTTACCCAAAATAACCGACAACCCTAACACATTGCATGAAAGTATTATAAAATCTACGATAGTAGAAGAAATAGATATGCGTATAGTTGATGTGCTAAACGAGTACATAAAACCTGCCGTGGAACAAGATGGTGGAGCTATTACGTTTCGTTCGTTTAAAGATGGTGTTGTTACTGTGGCTCTACAAGGCTCGTGTAGCGGTTGTCCATCGTCGCAAATGACGCTAAAAGCAGGTATTGAAGGATTACTTAAACGACTAATACCTGAAGTAGTAACTGTGCAAGCGGAAGAACTTTAAGTGTTAATTACGAATTAAAAATTACGTTTAAAATCTTTCGTTTTTTTTATTGATTTTGTAGTATAATGGATAGTATAAAAGATTCCGAATCTTTTGATGCGGGTTCGATTCCCGCCAAAATCACTTTTTTTACTGTTATATTATTTGATAAACTGCGCTAATTTAACTTTTGTAAAAGTTAAATTAGCGCAGTTTTAATGTATTATTTGTTAGGACTGTCCTTATAAAAAGGAAATTTAACTACTACGGCTTTTATAGGTGTGTTGCGTATGTTTACATATATTTCACTTCCCTCTTTGGCAAAGGCTGCGGCTACATAGCCCATTCCTATTGCTTTTTGTAAGCTTGGCGATTGTGTGCCCGATGTTACTATACCAATGTTGTTACCTTCAGCATCAATCAATTCGTAATCGTGGCGAGGAATACCACGGTCTATCATTTCAAAACCTACTAATTTTTTAGTTGCACCGTTTTCTTTTATGGCTTTGTGGTGTGCATCGTTTACAAATGTTTTGCTAAACTTAGTTATCCAACCCAACCCTGCTTCAATAGGCGATGTGGTGTCGTTTATATCATTGCCGTATAAGCAAAAACCCATTTCTAAACGTAGCGTATCGCGCGCTGCTAATCCTATTGGTTTTATGCCATACTCAGCGCCTGCTTCAAATATAGCATTCCACATTTTTTCGGCATCGGCATTTTTTACATATATCTCAAATCCGCCCGAACCTGTGTAACCTGTGTTGCTTATAATAATGTTGGGCAAACCTGCCATAGTATCAATTTTAAAATTGTAATACGGAATAGCTGATAAATCTACTGCTGTTAATTTTTGTAATGCTAGTATAGCTTTAGGGCCTTGTACGGCAAGCAGGCTGTACTCTTCGCTACGGTTTACCATAGTTACACCAAAGCTGTTGTGCTGGCTTATCCACGCCCAATCTTTATCAATATTACTTGCGTTTACTACCAATATATATTCAGTAGCATTTATACGATACACCAACAAATCGTCCACTATACCGCCGTCATTGTTAGGCAAGCAACTGTATTGTATTTGCCCATCAACCAACTTGCTAGCATCGTTGCTGGTAACCAATTGTATAAGGTCTAAGGCTTTATCTCCACTTAGAAAAAACTCGCCCATGTGGCTTACATCAAATACACCCATAGCGTTGCGCACGGTGTTATGCTCATCGTTTACGCCTGTGTATTGTACAGGCATATTGTAACCTGCAAATGGTACTATTTTAGCTCCTAAGGCTTCGTGTATGTGTTTTAAAGTAACGTCTTTAATCATTGTTATAATTGTTTTTTTAAAGTTTATATGAGATGAATATTAGTTAGATAAATTAACCACTTTAGTTGGTTTCTTGTTTTCGTCTAAGGCTACAAATGTAAAGTTACCAGTAATTGCTTTTATGCGTTTGGTACTGTACATTTCTTCAATGTATATTTCTACTTTTACATCGAGGCTGGTGTTGCCAATTTTGGATACTCGCCCTATGAGTTCTATAATAGTACCTGCGGGTATGGGTTGTTTAAAATCTATCCTATCCGACGATACCGTTACACACATTTTGCGTGCAAAGCGTGTAGCAGTTATAAAGGCAACTTCGTCCATAAGGTGCATGGCAGTACCGCCAAACAAGGTATCGTAGTGATTAGTAGTATTGGGAAATACCGCTTTAAATATGCGGGTTTCTGATGCTGCGATGAGTTCTTCGAGGTTCATATATAAACTGTTTTGAGTATAATTTATTTTACATTTTTAATACTAATGCCTCTAATACTTGGCGTTCCATTTCGTAAAGTATAGAGTATGCTTTGTCGTTTTTGGCTTTGTAAGCCATTTTCATTTGGGTTTGTATTAAACTATAGTTTTTGTCCAATTTTTTTCTATCCATTTTAAGCATTTCGCTAATGTATAATTCTCTATTTTTTATAATAAGGTGGGTTGATAGCGATGATATCAAATGATCTGTTAGGTATGTCAGAAAAAAGGTCAGATTGCAGTATTTCCAGACTTATTTGGT
>JBEBIC010000001.1:0-43746 GCA_040080595.1 Bacteroidia bacterium
ATTAATACTTCCGCCTAAGTTGTCTAAGCCTAAGCCAAAACTTCTTATACCGTTATTGTTATATACCTCTTGTGTTACTTGTTTTGTTTTTGCGGTTACACTTTCCCATTGCTCTGTAGTAACCGTGCCTTTGCCTTGGTAGCTGTAGCCTAAGGTATATCCAAATTCTCCGCCTATTGATATTTTTGGAGCAAAGAAATATTCCACACCTACAAAGCCACGCGCACCTATACCAAAGGTAGCTCCTGTTTTTTCCGAAACTTTGCGCACATCAGCTCTTGGAGCTACACCCGCTACTATATTATTGTTGCCTAAATTGGTGGTTAATGGAGCATTGTTTATAGAATCCATAGTGTTACCATACGTATAGTTAAAATTGAGCGTAGAAAAATTTAAAATCCCCTCAAACCCATATATACCTTGCACTCTACCTTTTCCTCTACGCCATTCTTTACCCGCAGCCAGTACTATATCGTTGCGTTTTATGGTTTGAATATCGGTTACAAACTTAGGATCTAGCGTTGTACCAAAAGCGGTGTCTTGCGCTATTGTAGCTCGGTTTGATACTGTACCTAAATTCATTAACAAACGTGCACGATAAGCCGTTTTAGTAAAACCTTGAGGCAACATTTTTTTGCCAAACAAAGCAATATTGTTTAACGGATTGCCTGGTGTAGCAAATGCAGGCGAACTACTTGTTGCTGTACCATGAAAGAAATTTCCTACATATCCCAAAAATGGATTAGCAGCCACTCCCAAAGCATATTCGCCTGTTTCAGGCAATATGGGAGTACCTTTTTTTGATTTTAATGTAGGGTCTTCGGTTGTTGCTGTGGTAGTGGTGCTTTGCGCATTTACTACAGTAGCTATTACCAACGACGAGTACAATAAAATATGTTTTTTAATAGTCATGCTATTTTTATTATTAAGTGATTAAATATAAAATTGTGCTCGTTAGTTTAATGTAAAATCTTGTATAAATGCGCCTGTAGCAAATACGTTTACCATAGCCGAATTAGCTTTAAACACATGCACATCAGTTTGTGTAGCGCTTAGTGTACGAGTAGTTTCAAAGTCACCAATTCTAATTTCTACATTCATAGGTTTTTGTCCTATTGCAAAGTTTGCAAACGTAAATTTACCGTTACCATCGGTAGTAGTTTTAAGTACTGTACTTGCGTAAGTAATAGTGCTAGAGGGGTTAAGAGCAAGATCTTTAGTGTCAATAATTAAATATACTGTTGCACCTGCTGCTTTGTCTATTTTAGTGTTGGTAAAGTCTATCTCGGCATTTAATGTACCCGATATACTTGCTGTTGGTGCTACTGCTGTGGTGGCAGTATCGGTTGTTTTTTTCTTTTTGCAACTTTGTGTTGCTACTAATGTAGCTACTACAGCTACTGCTAACATTACTTTTTTCATTGTTGTGTTTATTTATTAGTTAATATAATTTCAAAGATAGTATTTATTTGTTTGAACTGTCTTTAATAACATATAAATTTAACTACAACGGCTTTATTAAACATTCATATAAAATAAACACCACCAGAAATGTCCACTTGAACTAAACGTATGTAAAAAAACACTAGAAACGTCTATTACACCAATAATTTTAATTTATTTAATGCTTTAATAAACACAGCACTCTTGCGCATTTTAACGCATAGACTGTAACCTATGTGCATCTAACTTTACATAAATAAACAACAATATAGTAAATGCCCATAACGAAGAGCCTCCATAACTAAAAAATGGTAGTGGAATACCTATAACTGGTGCTAGGCCTATTGCCATACCAATATTAATAAACATGTGTATAAACAGTATGGAGGCTACCGCATAACCATACACTCGTGTAAAGGTAGAGCGTTGCCGTTCGGCACTTAATATTATAGCTATTAATAAAAGTACAAACGTTGCTATTACTACTGTACAGCCCACAAAGCCCCACTCCTCTCCTACGGTGCAAAATATAAAATCGGTACTTTGCTCAGGCACAAAGTTGTATTTTGTTTGCGTACCTTGCAAGTAGCCCTTGCCCGAAAAACCACCACTACCAAAAGCTATAAGCGATTGATTTACATTGTAACCTACACCTTTCTTATCTTCCAGCTTACCCAACAATACATTTATACGGTTGCGCTGATGTTGCTGCAACACTTTATTAAATACATAGTCCACGCTAAATATCATACCCGAACACAGTACAAATATTCCTGCTACTAAAAAAAAATCTTTCCAACGCTTGCGCATAGGTATAAATGCAAGTGCGCACAATACGCCTATTATACTTATTAAAATAACTTTATCAAACAGCAATGCTAACACAAACAAGAATGCCGCTAACACGCCCAGCAATAGTATGTTTCCGCTTAATCCCTCGCGGTAAAGCACCAATATAAATGCTGCAAATACAAGTGTAGAACCTGTATCGTTTTGCATGAGTATAAGTACTGCGGGTATGCCTATTATAACTGCCGAAATTATACGTGTGCTTGCATCTTGCATACGTATGCCCACTTGACTGAGGTATTTGGCAAGTGCCAATGCAGTGGCAAACTTAGCAAACTCGGAGGGTTGCACTTTAAATGGCCCTATATTAAACCAACTATTTGCACCATTAGTGGCTGAAGTATAAGCGAGCGTTATAATTAATAAAAATAAAAAGAATCCATAAATAGGATACGCAAATGTGGTAAAAAAGTTACCATCAACCAATAGTATAAATGTAGCCAATGCCACAGCACCTACTATCCACATAAGTTGGCGACCATAACTTTGCGATATATCCAATATGTTGGCGTGCTCCTCGTTGTACACGGCAGCATATATATTTAACCAACCCATAAACACTAGTATGGCATACAAGCCTACTATTTGTTTATCAATGCCTACGAATAATTTTTTTTGGTTTGACATGCATTTTATTTAAAAGATTAGCTTCCATCATTCTTTTTTCTACATCGGGGCGAGAGGTAGCAGTATCGGGGCGTAAATATTTTTCGAGCATTAAACTGGCTATTGGCACAGCGTAACTATTACCAAAACCTGCATTTTCTACCATTATGCCTATGGCTATTTTAGGGTCTTCGGCAGGTGCATAACATACAAATAGCGAGTGGTCGTTACCATGCGGGTTTTGTGCTGTACCTGTTTTGCCTGCTACGGTTATGCCTCTAATCTTAGCATTGGTAGCCGTTCCGCTGGTTACTTTGCTCATACCTTCTATTATAGGATCAAAATATTTGGCAGCTACTTTAGTATAGTTTTTAGTTTGAAATTCTTTTTTCAAAAACTTTTTATCGCCCACCGATTTTACAATGTGTGGCGTGTAATAGTAACCACGATTGGCAATAGTACTGGTAATATTAGCCATTTGCAATGGTGTAATACCTAGCTCTCCCTGCCCAATACTCAATGATATAATGGTGTAAGCATTCCAATGTCCTTTACCAAAATATTTATTGTAATACGCCACAGTAGGTATGCGTCCTTTAAGCTCTTGGCTTCCTAAGTCGGTATTTATTTTACGTCCAATACCAAAACTCTCTACGTAATCGCGCCATGCAGCATACGCCTGCTCGGTATTAGGGTATTTAGGGTTTTGAATTATACTACGATACACGTACGCATAATAACTGTTGCAGGAGTTCATAACCGAGCCTGGCAAATTAAGCGGAGTAGGGTGCTGATGGCAAGCAGGATGTCCGCCACCTACAGGCCAGCCTCTATTGCAGCCATACATAGTGTTAGCGTGCAATACGCCCTCTTGCTCGGCAACTAATGCGTTTACCAATTTAAACGTAGAACCTGGTGGATAATACGCCATAAGGGCACGGTTAAACAAGGGTATGTGGTCGGCTTTTAATAATTCGCTATAATTTTTGGACCTGTTGCGTCCTACCAATAAATTAGGGTCGTAACTCGGGCTACTAATAACAGCAAGTATTTCGCCTGTTTTGGGTTCAATGGCAACTATACCTCCTACTTTGTTTTTCATTAATTGCTCGCCGTACAATTGCATATCGGCATCTAACGAAGTAATAATGCTACTGCCCGCTACTGCCATGGTATCGTACATTCCATCTTTAAAATGTCCTTTGGGGCGGTTGTGTACGTCCACCATCATTACCTTAACTCCTTTTTGCCCACGCAATTCTTTTTCGTAACTCTGCTCTACACCAGTAATACCAATATAATCGCCAGGCGAATAGTAATTGTTTTTGGCTGCTAATGCTTCGGTAACTTCGCCTATGTAGCCCAATACGTGCGCCGCAGTAGGTATTGGGTACTTGCGTAAGGTGCGACTTTGTACAAAAAAACCTTCCATTTTGTACAATTTTTCTTGCAATATGCCATACGTTGCGGCACTTATTTGGCGCTCAAATACGGAGGGTTTATACTTTGAATATTTTTTTATTTTGGTAATGCGTTTTAAAAATTCGTCTTTAGGAATGTTTAAAATTTTGCATAAATCGTTAGTGTCTAAGTTTTTTATTTCTTTGGGCACTACCATTAAATCGTAGGCAGCTTCGTTATATACAAGTAACTTTCCCTTGCGGTCTAGTATTAAGCCACGTGCAGGAAACTCAGTCATATAGCGCAATACGTTGTTATTGGCTGATAGTGTATATTTATCATTAAGGACTTGTACATAAAACAAGCGTAACAAAAATATAGCTGCTATGGCTACTATAATGCCAATAACTACAAATCGGCGGTCGGTAAAAGCGTTGTTCACGTGGAGGAGGAGAAAATAAAGTGTATGCTATAAAAGTAAACACAAGTGGTTAATACGTACCGCTATGCGCTACTATATTTGTAACAATGGTTTGTTAGTAGTGGTTAATCTAAATCGGCAATGCCACCGCTTACAATAAATTTCATTACATCGGAGCTTGAAGCTGTTATAGGTTTTACGTTTTGTTTGGGAACTATTGCTACATAACCACTAAAGGCGTAGCTGTGCGGAAAATACACTGCTACCACATCTTCGGTTATACCTAGGTGTTGTTCTATATCATCGTTGGTAATAAAACCTATGCGGTATTCTTCGTCGTGCTTATTTAATTTTACAAGTACGGGTTTATTAAATTTTTTGTCCTTGCCCATCAACGCCGATGTTAAATCTTTAACCGAAGTATATATTATTTTTATGCCTGGAGTTTTTACTAATACGCTATCAAAATAATCTAATACAGGTTGTGTAATAATACTTGAGCCCAAAAAACCTATGGCTGTAATGGCTGTTATTACTATTAAAAAACCTAAGCCTGGTATATCTATGGGTATAATACCATCAACCAATGCCAAGGCACGCATTATTAAATAAAATGTAAGCGCAATGGGTATTATAAATATTGCGCCTTGTATAAAATAACGTAACAAGCGATTTAAAACTGATGTCATTGTAGTTGTTTTAGCTGTTGTAAATGTAAAACGAGTGTACTGAAACTATTATAATTCAATACACTCGTTGTTTGTTGGTTTAATAACTATCCTGCGTTAAGACCTGTATCTACTGGGCTAACGGTAATTTCGGGTGTTGTTTCTGTTTTAATTTCGGCGGTAATTGGTATTACTTTATCAAACGGACGCTTGCCTAATAATGCTTCCAAATCTTTTTGAAACAATACTTCTTTCTCTAATAATTTTTGTGCTAATACTTCTAACAAATCACGTTTAGAATTTAATAATTCTTTGGTGCGTTCGTACATAGTTTCTATTATTAAGCGTACTTCGTCGTCTATTATTTTTGCTAATGCTTCGGAGTATGGCTTGCCCGAAAACTCATTGCGGTTAGGGTCGTAAAACGATACGTTACCTACTTTTTCGCTCATACCATACATAGTTACCATACCGTAAGCAGTTTTAGTTATGCGTTCTAAATCGCTTAAAGCGCCTGTACTTATTTTACCAAATACTAATTGCTCAGCAGCACGTCCACCAAGGGTCATACACATAGTGTCATTTAATTGTTCTACTGTGTATAAAAATTGTTCTTTAGGTAAATATTGTGCGTAACCCAATGCAGCTATGCCACGTGGTACTATCGATACTTTTACCAATGGGTCGGCGTGTTCTAAGAACCAACCTGCCAATGCGTGTCCTGCTTCGTGGTAGGCTACAATACGTTTTTCTTCAGGTGATATTAGTTTGTTTTTCTTTTCTAATCCACCAATAACTCTGTCTACCGCATCTTGAAAATCGTCCATACTTACCGCAGCATGTCCTCTACGTGCGCCTATTAGTGCGGCTTCGTTACATACGTTAGCTATTTCTGCTCCTGCAAAACCAGGTGTTTGTTCGGCCAATTGCAAGGCTGATACATTTGATTCTAATTTTAATGGTTTTAAATGCACGTTAAATATCGCTTCACGCCCAACAATATCAGGTTTATCAATGCTTATTTGGCGGTCGAAGCGTCCTGGGCGCAATAGAGCTGCGTCCAATACATCGGGGCGGTTAGTTGCTGCAAGTATTATAATACCTGAGTTTGTGCCAAATCCGTCCATCTCTACTAACAATGAGTTTAGTGTGTTTTCACGCTCATCATTTCCTCCGCTAAATGTACCTTTTCCACGGCTACGTCCTACGGCATCTATCTCATCTATAAACATAATACATGGTGCTTTGGCTTTGGCTTGTGCAAATAAATCGCGTACACGAGCAGCTCCTACACCTACAAACATTTCAACAAAGTCTGACCCACTCATACTAAAAAATGGAACATCGGCTTCGCCCGCTACCGCTTTGGCAAGTAATGTTTTACCAGTACCTGGAGGCCCTACAAGCAATGCGCCTTTAGGTATCTTAGCACCAAGGTCGGTAAATTTTTTAGGGTTTTTTAGGAACTCTACTATCTCTTGTATTTCTTCTTTTGCCTCTTCTAAACCCGCTACATCTTTAAAAGTGATGTTTATTTTATCGTCTTTATCAAACAAAGTGGCTTTGGATTTGCCTATGCTAAATATACCAGAAGCACCGCCGCCGCCCATACCGCCGCTCATTTTGCGCATTACAAACATCCAAATACCACCAAACAACACCAATGGCAATACCCATGTAAGTAAAAACTCACCCATCCAGTCTGAATGCTTTTCGTAGCTTACTTCTATTTTATCTTGTGGTGCAAATGTTTGTTGTGCAACTTCAAGTTTTTTATCAAAACTCTCTATAGAACCAATATTAAATTTAAACTGTGGTTCAAGTTCGCCTGTTAATGAATTTTTTTTCTTGTTTACGTTTTTGTACGCAGGTTTAGTAAGCGATGTAGTTTTAATATACACCTCAGCTATTTCTTTATTTACAATAACTACACGTTGTATGTCTTTGGTTTGCAACATTTCATTTTCAAACTTTTGAAACGTTATTTCCTTAGGCCCAGTACCACTGTCGTTTACCAAATTAAGCCCAACCAAGGCAATGAGTATTATACCATAAATCCAATAAAAATTAAAGCCACCGCCCTCATTTTTTTTGTTGTTATTACTGCCTTTAGTAATTTTTGGTTTTAATTTAGCGAGCGGTGTTGTAGGCTCTTTTGTTGCTTCTGCTGACATTTTTTTATAGTTGTATAAATAAGGTTTTACTAATTAATTTGTTCAATACCTTGAGCAATTAATACGCCGAATAGCGCAACGTGAATTAGCAACGCCAATATGGCACGTTTAGTCTTTAATACGTGTAATAACGGCTTCGCTCCACAGTTTTTCTAAGTTGTAATGTTCGCGTGCGTCAGGCTGAAATACGTGCGCAACCACGTTTACGTAGTCAAGCAGTACCCATTCGGCAGCACCTTTTCCTTCAATATGAAACGGTTTTTCGTCAGCATTTTTACGTACCTCTTCCCATACACTATCTGCAATGGCAGCTACTTGCGTGGTAGATTCGGCTTGACTTATTACAAAAAAATCGGTTACTGCATTTTCTACATCACGCAAGTCCATTACGGTTATGCGTTGTGCTTTCTTTTCTTGCATACCCATTATTATATGCTCTACTAACAGCTCAGCATTATCTACAGTTGCTTTCTTTTTCTTTTTGCTTGTCTTGCTAGGTAATTCTACTTTTGCAGGACTTACTTTTTTAGCTACAGCTTTTTTTGCAGCTACCTTTTTAGCAGCAACTTTCTTAGGAGCTACTGTTTTTTTAACAGCAGTTTTTTTAGGCGCAACTACTTTTTTAGCGGCATTTTTTTTAGCTGGTACAGCTTTTTTGGCGGTTACTTTCTTTGCCGCTACTTTTTTTACTGCAGTTTTTTTAGCTGCAACTGGTTTGGTTATCTTTGATGTCATTATATGAATTACGTTTGTATATTGTGTGCGAATTTAGGGTTTAATTAATTACCAATTGCAATGAATACGTTATTTATAGGACAACATTTAATAACTTTAGATGAAACGGCATCTACCAACAGTTTTTTACAACTGTATATGCGCGAAAATGAAGGGGTAGCCGAGGGTTTGGTGGTAAGTGCCAAACACCAAACAGGTGGGCGTGGGCAACGAGGAAACTCTTGGCAAGCCACGCCAAATATGAATTTACTAGTAAGTATATTATTTAAACCAACGTTTATAAAACCTACAGAGCAATTTTATTTTAACGCCGCCATTGCTTTGGGTGTACATCAATACATAAAAAGTAAATTGCCCAATAATGATGTAAAAATAAAATGGCCCAACGATATATTGGTTGATGGACAAAAAATAGCGGGTATATTAATAGAAAATCAGTTGAGCGGAAGCACCATTAGCACTAGTATTGTGGGTATTGGTATAAATATTAACGAACTAAATTTTGAACATTTACACAAAGCTACTTCGTTGCACGCCATTACTAACGCTCCTTATTCCCTTAGTAAAGAGCTTGATACTATGTGCGCGCACCTAGAGGCGCAGTACATAACACTGCGTAGCAACCCAAATAAAGTTTGGGAACTGTACCACGAACATTTATACCAAAAAAATATGCTGTGTAATTATATGCACAAATCGCAACGTATGCAAGCTACTATTGAGGGCGTGCAAAAAGGCGGCAGACTGCAACTACGTAAGGATAGCGGCACTATAATTTCGTGCGATTTGCAAGAAATAAAATATTTATAAAATTGATTTTAAAATGAACACAAGCGCATTAAATAAACATCAACCAGTTGGTTGGTTACTGGCAGGAGCAATAATACTAACTGGTTGTGCTATACCCAAAACAACACAACAGTACGCTATAGCCAATAAATACTACACCTCTGGAGGTGCAGAGGATATAGTAATAGATACTATAACCAATGCAAGTGCACCACGCTTAATAGCTTCCTGTGCCGATTATGCCAACAAGGGCACTACTAACGCTATACAAGCAATAGAATTAACTACTAAACGTGTACACTCATTTATACGTATAAACGAACCTGCTAATATGCCATTTAAACCCCATGGAATAGACCTTGGCAGGTTTAACGACAGCTTATTTTTATATGTAATAAACCACGAAAATGAAACGCTAACGAGTATATTAACTTATTATGTAAAAGACACTACTTTATTATTAACCAAACGATTTGTATCTCCATTGCTTATTAGCCCTAATGATATAAGTGTAAATAATAAGCGAGAATTATACATAAGCAACGACCGCTCACGTAAGTACAATACCTTGGGAGTATTGCTAAAGCTAAAAAAAGGAACGGTTGTAAAAATAGCAAATGATGTATGTTCTGTTTTTTCAACAGGCTATTGTTATGCTAATGGTATGCTTGCCTGCGATAGTGGTGTGTATGTATCAACCGTTCGGTTAAATAAGTTGTTTTTTATAAAATATAATTCGGGTATATATAAAAAACAAGTTGTGGCAAAATTTAAGGGGCAAGATAATATTACATTTAGCAACAATAAGTTGTATGTAACAAGCCACCCAAAACAAATAAAATTTATTCGTCATGCTAAAAACCAAGCAATAACAAGTCCAGCGGTAGTATATGAAATAGATTTAACAACTAAACATAAGCGAGTAGTATATAGCAATAGCGGAAAACAAATAAGCGCAGTAACTACTGCGCTTATGTTTAAGAATAAAATGTATTTAAGTCAATTGTTTGTACCTTTTGTATTGGAGGTTAGTAATTAACCAATTGGTTAATTATTTAAAACCGTAAAATACATACACCTTTTATTTTATTATTAAAAATATTGATAAAGGATTTGAACTTACTAAATAAACTAGTAAGTAATTTCTTATTTTACAATTACGGCATTACATGTAATTGTTACTCCTTTAGCACCATTGGCAGTAGCTTGTGTACCTACTTCTGTGCATATTGCAGTAGCGCTACTCTCGTTAGATTTAAACTCGCCTGGTAAATTAGTAGGGTTAGTACTTGCTGTACCTGCGCTAGTTGTTGAACTTGCTACGCATTCGCATTTATAAGTTTTGTCGCAAGAGGTTAATGCTACTATTAAAAATGAAGCGGATAAGATTATGTTTTTCATGAGATGTAAATTTTATTAGTTATGTAATTTAAGTTGTTTTTTTAACATACAAAAGGGAGCTATTACACTCCCTTTTGTGTTTAATATAGTTATGTTGTTAAACTTATTCTTTGATAAATTTCTTAGTCAATTTAGTTTTGCCATCTATTACTTGTACTACATAAGCACCACTTGTATAGTTGGTAATATCTAATGTTAAACGACCATCATTAACAGCAGTAGTATATACCATTTCGCCCAACATGTTATATACAATAACTTGTGCTTTTTTGCTTGGTACTAATACATTTAATACATTGTTAGCAGGGTTAGGATATACTGATAATGAGTTGGTAGCAGCTACTACGCTTGCTAATTTAACCAATGGTGCATCAGCCCATTTGTACACACCTTTACTACCACCAGCAGAACTAACACTGCCGCCTGCATACCCTACAGTATCATTAACAAATGCAACACTTGTTAATAAATTGATAGAATCTTGATAGCCAAATGTAGCACCACCGTCAGTAGAGATAGTAGAACCTACTTGGTAAGTAAATGCAGGGGCTAACTGTAAACTATTTACCGTAATTACGTTATTAGTACCTGGCACAAAACATACATCGCTAGGGTTCCACTGACCTGCATAGTTCCATTTTGTAAATGTAGCACCTCCGTCAATAGTTAATTGTACGTTTACAGTATCTACTTGGTTACTTGTAACATGTTGGCTAACAATAACACCTACAGTATCGTTTTTAAATTGAATAGTAGTAAATGCTTGTGTAGTGTTACCTAATGCCGAAAAGCCTGATGCAGAAACTGTCCAGGTCATACCATAATCAGTAGATTTGAACAAGCGACCGTGGTTGGTACCAAACCATACTAAACCATTAGGTTGTGCGTCAAATAAGTTTACTATACCATATTCATCAACATCTGTAGGTATTAATACAGGCATCATAGTAGTATCAATACGTGTCCAAGTTGTGCCACTATCAGCAGTGGTGTATATTTCAAACCCACCATTAGCAGGGTCGCCCATACATACACCTTTGGCTTTGTCCCAAAAATGAACCCAGTTTACAAACGATGAACCTGCTGTAAATTTACCTACTGTTGATTTTGTCCAGCTAAGTCCACCATTTACAGTTTTGTATATACCTTGGTTAGTGGCAGTAGCCGCTGGCGGATATAACGATGCAAAGGCATAATTACTATCAATAACCGACATGTTAGCTATTTCTAAGTTAGTAATAGTTAAGCCTGTAGCAGTTAATGTTTTTGGTTTCCAAGTAGTACCACCATTGGTTGTGTATGAATACTGACGTAAGTTAGTAGTGGCTACCGAACTACGAAACCATGCCCATACGTTGTCTTTATCTACCACGTTTATGTCGTTTGCAAATTTTGTAGTAGTACCAGTTACAGGTATTAAGGTAGCTTGCGGTACCCATTGTTTTTGTGCGTTAGCAGTTAGGGCTGTGCCTAAAGCTACTGTTAATAATAGATTTTTTTTCATTTTGATTATTGTTATTGTTTTAATTGTTTAATTATTTTAATGCGAATATACTACAAAATAACATTGGTTTTACTACGCCTCCATTACATCAGCCTTTGCACTGTTTTCTTCCCATTGTGCGTAGTAGCCTTTTAGTTCTGTTTTAAGTTTATTGTAGTTAGCTGTAAATGTAGCGTCTTTAAATAATGCGGGCTTTGCAAGCAACTCTTCGTCCATTGCTTTTATTTTGGTTTCGTTACGCTCTATACCTTCCTCTATTTTTTTAACTGCATTTTGTAGTTTACGTAATTCTTTTTCTTGTTCTTTTTTAGCTAGATATTGGGCTTTTCCATCAGTAACACTATCAGTAGATTTTGCTTCGGCTATTGATGTAAAATTATTTTCTTTTTTACGATGTGCTAAGTACTCATCTATATCGCCAATAAATTCTTTTAGCTTTCCGCCTTTTAGCTCTATTACTTTTTCGGTTATGCCACGTAGGAAATCACGGTCGTGAGATACCAGTAATAACGTACCCTCAAAGCTTTTTAGTGCTTTTTTAAGTAAGTCTTTGGAAAGTATATCCAAGTGATTGGTAGGCTCATCAAGTATTAAAAAATTGTAAGGTTCTAATAATAATTTGGCTAATGCCAAGCGTGTTTTTTCTCCACCCGAAAGCACTTTTACTTTCTTGGTAATATCATCTCCTTTAAATAAAAACGAACCTAATATATTACGCACACGTGTACGCACTTCGCCTACGGCTACTTCGTCTATGGTTTCAAATATTGTTTTTTCTTTGTCTAAATCGTCAGCATGGGTTTGTCCAAAATAACCAATGCGCACCATGTGGCCTGGTGTAAGCACGCCCGATGTGGCTTGTAGCTCATCTACTATTATTTTTATAAGCGTACTCTTACCTTGTCCGTTTTGCCCAACTATGGCAATTTTTTCGCCACGTGCTATTAAAAAATCTATGTTGTCTAATACCTTTTTAGTTTCAAATGATTTGCTCAAGCCCACAGCCTCAATACTTACCTTACCACTGTGTGGCGCAACAGGGAATTTAAAACTAAGGTTAGATACATCTTCATCGTCTATTTCCACAACTTCTAGTTTATCCAACTTTTTCATTAATTGCTGTGCAAACGCTGCTTTTGAAGCCTTTGCCTTGTATTGGTCAATTAATTTTTGAGTGGTTTCAATATACTTTTCTTGGTTCTTTTGTTTTTGTAATAGTTGCTCTTTGCGCTCTTGTTTAAGTACAATGTGCTTGCTGTAATTGCACGGATACTCAGTAAGTACACGGTTTGCTATTTCAAATGTTTTGTTGGTAAGGTTATCCAAAAACATACGGTCGTGCGATATAAGTACCACTGCACCTTCATAAGTTACTAAGTGATTTTCTAACCAGTCAATAGCCTCAATATCCAAGTGATTGGTAGGCTCATCTAGCAATAATAAATCGGGGTTTTGTAGTATTAGTTTCGCTAATTCTACACGCATACGCCAACCTCCGCTTAGCTCATTCATACTAAAATGAATACTTACACCGTTAAATCCTAAACCAAACAACACTTGCTCTATGCTTGCATCTATATTGTTTGCGCCCAGTATATTAAGCCTATCCATACAGTGTTGGTAATCGTCCAAAGCGTCCATGTAGGCTTGGCTTTCGTAATCTTCGGCGTGTGCTATGTAATCATTAAGTAATTCTATTTTAGCTTCTACTGAGGCCAATTCTTTTAATGATTGTTTAACTTCTTGCTGTACAGTAAGGTCGCTATAGTTAAATAACTCCT
Organism: Bacteroidia bacterium; assembly: GCA_040080595.1. Classification (GTDB taxonomy): domain Bacteria; phylum Bacteroidota; class Bacteroidia; order UBA4408; family UBA4408; genus JACMRI01. The sequence continues at coordinate 13,773 of JBEBIC010000001.1, forward strand.
GTGGCAAATAACCCATACTAAACTCTTTGGGAGTACTTATAACTCCGCTCGAAGCCTCTTGCGCGCCTGCCAATATTTTTAAAAATGTAGATTTTCCTGCACCATTTTTGCCTGTAAGCCCTACACGCTCGCGCTTGTTTATTACTACGTTAATATCCGCAAATAGTGTTGTACCACCAAACTGTACTGTTAAATCGCTTACTGAAACCATCTATGTGTAATTGTTTATTGTTTTTTTTATGAAAGATGCAAAAATAGCAAGTTAAACCACAATTTAGTGCAATGTGCATTTTTATTATAGGTATAGCCTAATTTTTATTTTTGTATAGGGTTATTATTTCTCCAATAGTACATCAATAATTCATTTTTTTTTAGTTGCCATTTTATACAAATAAAAAAACGGGCTATGTGTTGTACATAGTCCGTGTTTTTATTTACAACTATTTTAAATTATTCTGCTTTCAAAAACTTATATACTACCCCTGCTAATGCAGCGCCAGCAATAGGTACAAGCACAAATAACCACAACTGACCCATTGCCCAGTCGCCAACAAATAATGCTTGGCTTATACTATTTGCTTGTTTTTTTTATTAAATTATAAGTACTATTTAGTGTGTATTATTTTAAATGTTTTTATGCCTTGGGCACTTTGCAAACTTATGTAATAATATCCAGCTGCATAATTAATAAAGGGAACGTTAATAATTGAATTACTAACCAAATAATCGTTGGTTGATAGTATTTTACCGTTCCCCTCTAATACGCTTACGCTAACCCTTGTATTTGTAGGATAATCAAACAGTAATTGATACTGCCCATTGTTGCTAGCTAATTTTATGTATTCGTTTGTTTTTGTTTTATTAAGAATAGTTATAACTCCTCCTTTTGTAGTGTCAATAGGTTCGGTTGCAAACAAGGAATCTATTACTACAATAACGGTTTGTGCAGTATCGGTACAGCCGCTTATTTCTGTAATGAGTGTTGTGGTGTATGTTCCAAACGTACTGTATTGGTGTACTGGTGTGGCATCGTAGCTAGTTGTACCATCGCCAAAATTCCATGTGTAATTTACATTAGGTGTTGAATAATTGTTAAACGTAACATTGGCTTGGTACAAAAACACACTGTCGTTAGTAATATTAAAATTAGCATCAACCACATTAGTAGGATTTATTGCGTAGTTAAAATTCTGCACACAATTATTTGCATCGGTTATTTGTAATGTGTAATTACCTGTGCTTATGCTTTGTAATGCGTTAGTGGTGTTACCATTATTCCATAAGTAAGTATAAGGTGCAGCGCCTTGTGTTACGGTGTTTATGGCTATTGCGCCGTCTGTACTTGCGTTACAACTATTATTAGTTATGGTTTCGTTTAATGCAAATGGTGCAGGATTAGTTATTTGTATAGTATCAGTAAGTGTGGCACAACCTCCTGTATTACCATTTACTATAACGGTATAAATGCCCGCTGTTGCTACTAAAGTATCGTTGCCTATAACATTGGTTGATGTTTTAACTACTGCATTATTGGCATCGTACCACGTGTAAGTATGCGCATTGCTACCTGCTCCTATTGCTATGGCTTGTCCGTTAGTACCATTATAACACGTAGGATTAACGCGGTCTTTAGCCAAGGCATTACCAAAGTGTAACAAAAAGCGTGGCGCTTTAGTAGTGTCTAGTATATTAAAACTATAGGTGTAATTTTGCGTTAAATCGGTTATGGTATTGGTTAATTTATCTTCCAAGGTTATACATACATTTTTAGTAAGATTAATAGCAGAATCTCGCACTATAGTATAGTTTCCTGATGCTGTAACCACAGCACGTAAAGGTATAGTAATAGCGCCATTAAGCGGAGGCAAACTATTAATAGAATAATCGGTACTGTTGTGCATTACTGAGCTAAAGCGTGGCGAACCTGAGTAAGGGTCGTATAGTTTGTTGGCATCTAATTCGTTGTCAAACAAATCGGTACCATTGTTATGGAAACGTATTGCAATTTCGTCGGTAGTGCCATTACCTTTTAATGATAGTTTAAATACATCAGTAATAGCTTGTGGTGCTGCACTTCGCATAAACGCTTGGTCCACGGTAGCCTTACAGTTTTCAGTACTGCTTAGTGCGGGACTTGCAGCGTTGGCTTTTATCCAAAATGCTTGCGACGACGGTATGTATTGCGTGCCGCCATTTACACCCACACCTGCCACGTACGATGCGTAACTACTGCTATTAGGATTCCATACGTGTACTTCGTTATTAAGATTTGTTTTGCTCCAAGCGGCGGCCGTCCAGTCTATTGACGATGGATAAGGATTGCCCACAAAATTCCAGCCGTCGTTGTTTATATTTCCACTATTGGTAAAAGTTACAGGGATAGTTTGTGCAAATTTTACAGGAGTACCAACGGTTTCCATTGTAATTGGTACAGGCCCAACATAGCAGTAGTAGCCTCTGTTATTTACAATAGTATTACTAATGTCAGTAGCTGGTATGTAACCAAAATCCCACAAATCGCCAGGTGCAGTTTCGTCATAATGATACACACTATTAAATGTAAACGTAGGCGCTTGCGAACCTGGAAAGCCCGACATAGCAAAGTCGTCGCTCCAATCGGCAAGCGTGTTAGCACCTGTACACGATGCCAACATACGCCAGTTGGTAGCACCAGGCGCTAAGTAGCGTTGCATAGTTATGTTACCCGCAATATCTCCGCCTGTTATAGCGTCTATACGTGCTGTGCCTGTAGCGTTAGATACTAATGTAAATACTTTGCCTGTGGTAGTAAACACGCCTGCTGTTAGTTTTAATGTGCTTGTTAAATTAGCATCAGTCAGTAATGATACGCCTGCCGTATTGTTGGTTGTAAGATTATGAAAGTTAGTAACAGTACTTCCACCAATAGTAGATGCTGCTGTTCCGTTAAATTCTACTAATGCCGTGCGTGGCGTAAACGTACCGTTGTTTATCCAATTGCCTTTTACAAACGTAGCGTAATTGCTTACTGACGCATCAAACGTAGCACCTGCATTTATAGTTAAATTACCATTAGTAGTAACTGGTGCGCCTAATGTTTTTAAACCCGAATTAGCAAATGTTAAGTTGTTAAATGTTTCGCCTCCTACTTTGGTTATGGTTTGTGTAACTGTACCGTTAAACGTGGTGGTGTTAGTGCCTGGCGTGTATGTGCCTGCGTTAGTCCAATCGTCGCCTACTGTAATATCTAAATTATTTGCTAATAATGTTCCTGCTAGTATGTTTACATTTTTTACGGTTATGGCGTTGTTTATCAAATTAGCGGTAACGTTAGCACTATTTACGACCAAACTACCCAATGCGTAAGTAGTGTTTATTGATATTATTTGTGCCAATGGAGTAGTGGCATTACCTATTTGCAATGTGCCACCATTTACTACACCTCCAGTACTACCCGTATTTACATACCCTAAATCTTGCGCACCATTACCACCCTCACGTAGTATAAGTATGGTACCACCCGTCATACTAAAGTTAGACCCTACGCCTGTAATATTAAACGGCGGTATAGTGGTAGATGTAGAACCTATGGTAGGTAAATTTAACGCAGCTGTACCGCCTATACTAAAGTTGGCTAAGTTGTTTATACCATTAATATAATAACTGCCTGCAATATTCATTATAGCCGTACCACTTAATGCCACTGTACCTCCCAACGATTGTAGGTTTTCATCGGCTGCATTACCTATGTTAAAAGTACCTGCGCTTACAGTTATGTTACCCGATAAATTAATAGGATCGTTGCTTGTAAGCGTAGTGGTAGCGCTGTTTAACCATAGTTTTGTTTTATTACTCATTGCTACTGCCGCCCCAGTGTTAAATGGTATTGCGGTTACAGTACCAGTGTTACTAAATTTAATAGTACCATTAGTTAGTGTTAAAAAGCCTGTAGCGGCACTAAAATTAGTACTTGCAATATCCAACGTGTTATTTATTGATGCACCTAAGTTTAGAGTTATTCGGTTGTAATTATTAGTAGTGGCCGTACCTGTTATACTTTGGTTTCCATTTTTATTAAACACTACGTTACACAAGTTAGTAGCAGAGTTAAAATTAATAGTACCATTATTTACTATGTTGCCTTGTGTAGTAAGCGTGTGTGTGGTGTTTGATGCAGCGTTTACTCTAAATATTGCGCCTGCATTTACTGTAATATCTTTAAAATTCATAGCTAAAGCAGTAGCATTAGTGCCTATTTGCAATATACCTGATGTGCCTTGTCCTACGGTTAAATTATTACACGTAGCGTTATTTACATTTATAGTTATAGTGTGTCCGTTGGCTATGGTTACATTGTCGCCTGCTGTGGGTACACCTGTAGGTAGCCAACTACCTGCTGTATTCCAGTTGCCAGTAGTTACGTTAGACACTTTATTACCACCTGCTAACGTAGCCTGCGTACCGTCTTTTGATGTACTTAGTGTACCTTCAGTTACTGCATATACTTTCCAAAAATAATTAGTACCAGGCAATAAGCCTGTAGCAGCATAAGTTATAGCATTAACAGCGGTTTGCGCTACAAAATTATAATTTACACCATCAGTTGAGTTATATACCACATAGCCTATTTCGTTGGTAGCCCAGTTAGTAGTCCAGTTTACATTCATACTTGTACTAGTTACTCCTGTAAATGCAAGTGCACCAGTAGGGTTAGCAGGCAATGGCGGAGTAAAACCTATTAGGTTATTGGCCGTAGGCATGGTAGATAAATTATTTTGTGCCGTATTGTTAAACGTAGTTCCGTTAGCGGTTTGCTGCATTTTTAAATTGGCTGCACCTGTACCGCCAGCAGCACTATTAATACCGCACGAGTAACTAAATGTGTGTGTACCAGACGTCATTGTGCCGTAAGCAAATTCTATTTTACCTGTAGTTTCGTATAATTTTACTTGGTAATTAAGGCTTGGTGTAGTGTTTAAATACACCGCCATATTTATCCATTCTATAGTTAATACACGGTTAGGAGCAATGCCTGTAGTTAAATATTTAATACTTGTACCCAAAGCACCTACTCCGCCTTGTGCTGTTAAATCATCATAAAAAGGGGTTATTGCATTAGTGGTTTGTCCAGCTGTAGTAAATGCAGTATTGGAAAAGCTGTAAGGAGCAGGAGGGTTTCCTGATCCATTAGCGTTTGAGTTAGAAAAATCAATAAACCCATTACTAGAAACACTAAACTGCGTGTAACGTACACCATTATACCAAAAATCAAAACCAATATCAGAAAAATCGCTACGGTTGTCATCTTGAGAAAAACCACCTGTGTTACGCCAACTGCCAAACGGTGTGCCTGTTGTAGCTATAGAATTATAAGTTACACCTGTAGTTAATGCGGTGGTGTAATTAGCTATTGATTGTGCTTTGGTAGTAATTGCAACTACAAGCAATGCTATAATTAGAGTGTATATATTTTTCATGCTAATTGTATTTTTAAAAGATTACATAAATATACGTATCTTTTAAATACAAAGATTGTGAAAACATAGCTTAATATCGATAATAGTATTTTTATTACCGATTAACAACGTTTATTTTTTAGCCATGAAATTTTACACCATTGCCATTACACAATTTTCGCCATCAATAGCTGCACTTACTATGCCTCCTGCAAATCCAGCTCCCTCGCCACATGGAAACAAATTAGTAATACTTGTGTGATGATATTTCTCTCTATCTCTTGGTATGCGTACTGGCGATGAAGTGCGTGATTCGGGTGCTACTATCAATGCTTCATTAGTATAATAATCAGGCATTTTTTTAGCATATTGTTTAAAGCCTTGTTGCAAATTTTGTACAATGTAACGAGGCAATGCTTCTCGCATATCCATACTTTTTAAGCCTGGTTGGTACGAACAATCGGGCAACGAATTAGATATTTTGTTGTTGCAAAAATCAACCAAACGTTGTGCTGGTGCTATTTGCGACTTGCCCGCTACCTCAAAGCAACGTTGCTCTACCCATTGTTGATAGCGCAGTGCCGCTAATGCGCCGTGGCTTTCAAACTGTTTGTATTGTGCCTCGCTAATAGTAGTTACAATACCTGAATTAGCATACGGATTATCTCGCTTGCTAGGACTCCAACCGTTAGTTACAATATCATTACCATCAGTTGCGCACGGTGCTATAATTCCACCAGGGCACATACAAAAACTATAAACGCCTACGCCTTGCACTTGCTCTACCCAACTGTATGCAGCAGGGCCTAAGTATTGGCGAACCTCATCAAGTTGTTCATCAGTAGTGCAGTGGTATTGACGTTTGTCTATTATACGTTGTGGGTGTTCTACACGTACGCCCAATGCGTATGTTTTTGCTTCTATTGTAATATTACGTTTATCTAATAATTCAAAAATATCTCGTGCCGAATGTCCTGTTGCTAACAACACTTGTTGCACTTGCACATCGGTCTGTGCCTTGGTATCAGTGTTTTCTACAATTAGTGTAGTTATTTTATCTTTAGTTATTTTAAAGTCAATTAGTTTAGTATTAAACAAAATTTCGCCACCGCAATCCAAAATAGTTTGGCGCATATCGGCTATTATTTTGGGTAATTTGTTTGTGCCAATGTGTGGGTGCGCATCTACCATTATATTAGCATCGGCACCATGTTGCACAAGTACTTGTAATATTTTGTCAATGCTGCCACGCTTGCCCGAGCGAGTGTATAATTTACCATCGCTGTAAGTACCTGCGCCACCTTCGCCAAAACAATAGTTACTGTTGGTATTTACACCTTGGTTACGGTTAATGGCAGCTAAATCTCTACGGCGGTCTTGCACATTTTTACCACGTTCTATTATTATTGGTTTTTTGCCTAACTCTATACATTTTAATGCTGCAAACATTCCCGCAGGGCCACAACCAATAATGTGTACAGGCGTACCATTGCTTACGTTGGTATAAGTTACATACTTTGTTACTTGCTCTGGCATAGGTTCGTTTACATACACTTCGCATTTTATATTTACAAGTAACTTACTACGGCGTGCATCCAACGATTTTTTAAGCACACGCACTCCATTTATACTATTGATATCTATGCCTTCGATAACGGCTATATAGTTGTGTAAATTTTCGGGCGTATGCGCTACTTCGGGCGCTACTGTAAGCGTTAGTTCTTTAATCATAAATTTAAAATATGTGTGTAAAATATATGCAGACTATTCAAAATAAACTGAAACCATCCAGTACTTGCCTCTAAGTCCGTTTAGAGCATTGGAGTATATGTTTCCGTCGTGTATTTGTATATCGTTAAGCCCAATTCCGTATCTAAACTCAGGCGAAAATTTAAAATAATTGGTATAAAAATCAAAACCAAAACCCAATGTAGTACTGTACTGATGTGGCTTTAGACGAACAATATCAGTAGCTGCCGATTTTTTTAAACCACGAGCCGATAGTAAATCATAATCGTACTCGCCTCCTGCCAAAGCATAGGCTCTAAAATTATTTAAACGGCGCGATTTGTATTTTACCAACACAGGAAACATCAATAATGTAGATTCTACATTTTTAGTTTCGGTGTAATTAGCACCTTTAAAATAACTATAATACGTAAAATTAAGCTGGCGACTGCACAAACTCAAGCCTGGCAAAAAACGAATATTGGTGTATTCGCCCAAGGCAAAATCGCTTACTATATTAAAACTAAAGCCTGGAGTAGCTGTAGCAGTAACGTTTAGCAAGGTATCGCCTATTTGTGCATTGCCAAAATGGTTTACCGAAAAATCTTGATAATTGAGCATAAATGCAAAACCAAAATGTACTTTTCTTTTGTCGTATTTGGGGTAATTAAGTACTTTTTGTTTTTGTGCATAGGTAGTACTTACGCATAATAACGTGCCAATAATTGCGAGAAATAAAATGTGTTTTTTCATAAGGTATTAACGCAATTTTGTAGCAAATATTTTATTTTGATGCCGTGTAAATATTAGCCACACCAAACGTAAGCGATATGGCTTTACTGTTGGTATAACCCAATGATGACAATATCCCCACAAACTCTGCACCATACGGAAACGCTTTTACGCTATCGGGCAAATAAGTATATGCTGCAGTATCTTTTGATATTAATTTACCAATAACAGGCAATATACGCTTAAAATAAAAATTATACACCTGCTTTATTGGGAACTTTTCGGGCTGTGCAAACTCAATAATAACAAGCGTTCCGTTAGGTTTAAGTATGCGTAACATTTCGGCTAAGCCTAGTTGTAGGTGTTCAAAATTACGTACGCCAAACGAGCAAGTTATGGCATCAAAACTATTGGTGGCAAAGTCCAGTTTTTCGCAATCGCCGTAGCTTAATGTAATGCGTTGTTGTAAGTTTTTCTTTACTATTTTTTCTCTACCAATAGCCAACATTCCTTCCGAAATATCTACCCCAACAATTTTATCAGGGTTAAGACTTATTGCCTCAATAGCAAAGTCGGCGGTGCCTGTGGCTATGTCCAATATAGTTTTTGGATTTTTGGCTTGTAATATTTTTATGGCTTTGCGTCGCCACAGTACATCAATACCTGCCGAAAGTGTGTGGTTTAAAAAATCGTATTTGGGTGCAATGTTGTCAAACATGGTTTCTACTTGCACTCGTTTACTGTCGCTATTGTTTTTATAAGGTACTACTGCCATAGTGTTGTATTATTTGTTTTTTTTTGAAAGTGTAAATGTAATAAAATAGGTACGGTTAATCTCATCTATTTTAGCATAACTCAATATCAAATGAATTATAAAACTACTTACTTGCTTTTTAATTCAAAAACAGTATATTTGAAATTCGTACAACTATCAAAATAGTTGTTTTATCTATTTTAACTTTAAGCTCACTTATTTAATAATTAAACACATGCAACAAATAGCCTCAGAACCATTACAAAACCTACGTTTGTTCGATTTTTTAACTCGCTTAGCAGCACGCCCACACAAGGAAGATGCTTTAGCTGCCAAAGAAAACGGTGCATGGCGCAAATATAGCACACAGGAGTTTTTGGATACTGCCACTAACGTTGCACACGGTTTATTAGCTGCAGGATTACAAAAAGGCGATGCCGTAGCGCTTATTGCTAACAACCGCCCCGAGTGGAATTTTGTAGATTTTGGTTGTTTGATGACAGGCATACTTAACGCACCTATTTATCCAACAGTAAGCGACCACGATTTAAAATTTATTTTGGACGATGCCAATGCTAAAATGGCAATAGTTTCTACCAAAGAATTGTACGACCGTGTAATAAAAATAGGAGAAGAATTAAACAAAACAATAAGCGTATATACACTTAATAAAACCGAAGGTGTACCCCACTGGAGCGCCTTAGTAGAGTTAGGAAAAGCCAATGCTGATGTGGCTAAATTAGAAGCAATAAAAGCAACTATAAAACCTACTGATGTGGCCACACTTATATACACATCGGGTACTACGGGCAACCCTAAAGGAGTAATGCTTTCGCACCTAAACTTAACAAGCAACATAGAGGCTACCTATAGTTTAGCTCCATGGAATGATATAAAACGTGCATTGAGTTTTTTACCACTTAACCACGTGTACGAACGTATGGTAAGTTACCTCTATATTAATTTTGGCGTATCTATTTATTATGCCGAAAGTATTGAAGCCATTGGCGATAACCTTAAAGAGGTACAGCCTAATATGTTTGTAACCGTACCTCGCTTGCTTGAGAAAGTATATGACAAAATAGTAGCCAAGGGCGAAGAACTTACTGGCGTTAAAAAAGCATTGTTCTTTTGGGCATTAAATTTAGGACACAAACATGAGCAGAATCGTGCAAACGGCTGGTGGTACGAAACACAATTAAAACTAGCCAACAAACTTATATTTAACAAATGGCGTGAGGCATTAGGTGGCAACGTAATAGTAGTAGCAAGCGGTGGAGCTGCTTTACAAGAGCGTTTGGCACGTGTATTTACCGCAGCGCAAATACCCGTATTGCAAGGTTACGGACTTACCGAAACATCGCCAATATTAGCTGTTAATAATTATTTTGAAGGTGGAAATAGATACGGAACAGTAGGGCCAATAATTGATAACGTAAAAATAAAAATAGCCGAAGACGGCGAAATTTTAGCCAAAGGGCCAAACATAATGGTAGGCTACTACAAGCGCCCTGACCTTACTGCCGAGGTTATAGACAGCGAAGGTTGGTTTCATACAGGAGATATAGGCGAAGTGGGCGAAAATAATTTTTTGAGAATAACCGACCGTAAAAAAGAAATATTTAAAACCAGTGGTGGTAAGTACATTGCTCCACAAATGATAGAAAACAAACTTAAAGAAAGTCGTTTTATAGAGCAAGTAATGGTAGTAGGCGAAAACGAAAAGTTTCCATCAGCGTTTATTGTACCTTCATTTTTGTTTATAAAAGAATATTGCGCACTCAAAAAAATACCATTTACCACCAATGCCGAAATTATTAAAAACCCAATAATAGTAAAGCGTATAGACGAAGTGGTAGAAAAAATAAATAAGAATTTAGCGCAATACGAAAAACTAAAACGTACCGAACTTATGCCACGTGAGTGGAGTATAGAGCGCGATGAAATGACGCCAAAAATGTCGTTAAAACGCAAAAAAATATTAGCGGCAAATACGGAGGCTTATGCACGTATTTATACTACTACCGAAGCCTAAATTATATATAGCGTAAATAGTTGAATTATTTATTTATTTTATTGGTAGCATTGCCCGTACTTGTTGGTGCGGGCTATACTTACTTGCATGCGCTTAATAAGCAATATGCTAAGCCTATATCTATATTTACGGCAGCATTACTGTTGTGTATTACGGTTATTAATTTTTTGCCCGAAGTGTTTGAACACGTACCTAATAAGTCGTATGCGGGTGTAGTTATTTTACTGGGATTATTGCTACAACTGGGCTTGGAGCGTTTTAGCAATGGCTTGGAACATGGGCATGTGCATAACGCAGGGCAAGTAAAATTTTATATAAGCTATATTGCATTATTGTTGCACAGTTTTGTGGAGGGCACACCATTACTTATAAGCGTTAATGGCAATAGTTTATTAGTAGGTTTAATAGTGCACAATGTACCTGTTACTATTATATTAATGCAACTTATAAAGCACCTCAACTACAGCACGTTTACTAGCTTATCTCTTATAAGTATGCTAGGTATAAGCACTGTTGGCGGGGCATTTGTAGCACAATACATTACACAATACACACACCTAGTGTTTGATGTACATTATGTATTGGCATTTGTATGCGGTTTGTTTTTACACATTGGCACATCATTATTATTTGAATTTAATAGAGGTAAACAACAATTAGTACTAAAACTATTTTTAGTAGCCCTTGCATTGGGTTTATGTTTATTATTAAGATAAATTTTTTATCTTATTTAATGTGCAACTCCCTCCTCTTTTATACTAAACTTGGTGTTAGTATTTAAAACTTATTCCAGCTTGTAGTAGTGGTCCGCCTAAGCCTGACTCTATGTTTAAATTTATATTGTTAGCTAAGGGGTAATTAAAACCAAAACTCATTTTAAACGCAATAGGTAATAGTTCTGATAAGTTACCTCTTTCATAATAATAATTTAGGTGTTTATTAGCATAAAATAATTTAATGCCCACTCCAGCACAAGCGTACGTAGTTAGTTTTTCTCGTACTTTTTGAATTTTGCTAAATCTAAACACAAATCTATGTTTGCTAAATTCTTCTCTATAAATATTACCACTATTTATTGTACTTACCACACTTTGTGCAAACGTATATTCAAATCCAAAGCCTCTGTTGTTAGTCTTGTTTTGCTCCAGTTTAATACCAATATGATTAGTACTATGTAACGTGTATTTGGCAGAATATGGTTGTCCGTAGGCGTTTGTACCTTTTACATTAGTTGTTCCATTCATAAGAAACTCTCCATTATTTAAAAAAGGCCATCCTGTAAAAATAGTTACACTGCTATTTTGAGCAACTGTAGCTCTACAAACAAATGCACCTATCAAAACTAAAAATAATGCTTTCATAACGTTATATGTTTTTTAAATAGTTATGTGTATGCCTTACTGAATAAGGCATACACATAACTAAAGTTTAATTATGGTTTTTAGCATTAAAGCCTAACGAAACACCAATTCTAAATCCACTTTTGGCAGGTACTACGTACGCATTTACAGGTAAGTTAAGTTTGCCCGATTTAAACGTACGACCAACAGCTAGTATAAAACCCGAATTTAATTTTACATTGCCACGGCTATCCAAACGTTCAATAATTTCGTACGGATTGGCAATGCCTGCATTATCTTTATTCCACTCACCCTCTCTGCGCCAATCGCCATTGGAATCGTAATAGCCGTATGCTTTGGTAATAATATTAATGGTAGGGCCTAAGGCAAATTCCCAACCATTTACATTGCTACGCAAACCATGCAAAAGCGAAAAGCTGGGTATAAACAAACCTTGGTCAAGCCCTGTTATCATTGGTAAAAATTCAAACAATGCTTGTACGTTTCCTTCGTTTAAATATTGTTTTTCAAACTGATAACCAAACTGAAACATTACAGGATAGCCGTCAAACCCACCTGACGCTTTTGATTGTTGTAACACTTTACCTGTGTTACCTGTAAAGCCAACAAAACCAAGGCGAGGGCCATCAAGTTGCAAACGGTCTTGGTTAGGATTATTTGATGAATTGTCAAAGCCATCTACTTTGGTAAGTTTGGCTAACAAATTAGCATCAACAGGTTTGCCAAACATTGTTTGTACTATAATAGCTGTAAGGCTTTGCAGTTCTTCAGGCAAATTCAAAAACTCTATAACGGTTGTTTTTTCTATGCTTTTGCTTTTTACATCTATTAAGCGGAGGGTATAAATAATAGATTTTGGATATTTTTCAATACTACCGCTAAGCATCTTGTCCGATTTTATTATTTCGCCTATTTCGGTAAGGCATATTTTCCCAAAACAGTTGTCTATTTTTACTTTGTTTTTTTCTACCATATACGCCACGTCGTACCTGTCCATTACTTGATAGTTGTCGAGTTTTTCTAACTCTATACGTACCAAATTGCCCACTTGCTCGGAGTTGGCAATACCGCTTAAACCGCCAGCATCAACAGATAGCACAGTAAGTGTTTGTTTGGGTAATAATGAACCTTGCGCATTAACAATAAACGCTGTTATGCTTAATGCAGTAGTAATTACTATTGTTTTTAGTGTAGTTTTCATTTTTATTGGGGTTTAGTGTTTAACTTAAATTGTTGTTTTATAAACTATTACATCACAATTAAACTTATAAGCATAAGTAGCGCAATAAGTGCAAGAGGTACTGTAGCTATAAGTGCAATTGTATTGCCTTTGTATTTTTGTTTATTTTTCTTTATAGCTATAAGAGCTATTATTCCAAAAATGCCACCCGTTACTAAACTTGCAGCCGCAGCAAATAGGAATAAAGCTCCAAATATTACAGCTACTAAATCAGCAGTTATAATTAGTATTGCACCCAATATTGTTAGTATAGCACCAATAATTGTAAATGTTAATCCGCTAATGGCGGCAGGGTGCGTAACTATTTGTTCGGTAGCTTTAGCGGAGTTATTGGTATTATTAGGTTGCGTTCTTATATAGTCGCTAGAGTCTTGCTTAGCTATTGTATTATTACGTTTAGTAATGTGGCGAGTTATTAATGGTGGAGTAGTTTTTGGTGGAGTGATAATCATTTCGCTGTTGTTGTTTAGCATATTTGTGCTGGCAGAGGTTGTAGCTTCATCTTGTGGTTGTGTGGTAGGTAATTCACTTTCTATAGTGGCTAACTGTTGTGGTTTAACTTTATTTATTTTGCTATTCCAGTTAATGTTGTAACCGTTGCTGTACATGCGTTTTTGCACAGAGCACGATGTTAGTAGTGTTGATGCAACTATTATTGCCATTACTATTGTTTTTAGTGTAGTTTTCATTTTTTATTGGGGTTTTAGTTGGTTAATTTTGTTTAGTGTTTAATTGAAGTTGTTTATATTAAAAGTTAAAGCGTTAAAAAATTATCCATTGTAGATGTATTCATAAAATAGATTATCCCTATTACCAAAAGAATTGGCATTACTATAAGATATACCCAAAATGCTTTTACTGCAAATTTTGCACGCTTTTTAGTTTTAGTTACGTGGGGGTATTTATCTATTTCTCTCAATACACGCTTTGCTAATACAAAACTTATTATTAGGGCTAAAGGCGACATTGTAAATAAAAATATTGACCCTAACGATATTGAAAATGCTACATTGGCTTCCCTTATTAGTTTTTCCTGTTTTTTTAAATCATCTTGCTCAGTTCCAATAACCGTATCCAACTTTGTTACTACATTTTTAACCGTATTTAATTTTGTTTTTTTAACAGTTGTTAAACTTATCTTTTCAGTTTTAGTAACTGTTATTTTGGTTTCGATTGATGCCACGTAGTCGTCTGTTACTAAGCTATCATTAGCTGAGGCTGTTTTAATCTTGTTACTATTTGTATCAGTTATGATTGACTTAGGAGCATTGTGTTTATTCATATTCCACGTAAAATTATACCCAGGGCTATACATACGTTTTTGTACGCTACACGATGTAAGTGTTAGTAATACTATTGTAATTGTGAGTGTAGTTTTCATTTTGAGTTTTGTTTATAATGTTGTTATAAAACTAAGAAAGTATAAAAACAGAATTATACTGGATAATATAGCTATGATAGAGGGTACGTACCCTTTATATTTTTTATGGTTTGAAATTATTTTCACTAAAGAAAACAAACCTAATAAACCTGCAGCTAAACCAATAATTAAACCAGTAACAGCTAATACATATAATACAAGTGCAGTTAATATACCATCAACTACTACAAAATATAGTCCTAAATGGAATAGCAATAAACCTGCTAAAGCACTTATTGCACTCGGTATTGCTGCTTCATAATTTATCTTGTTACTTGTATTTGTTTGTGCATCTCTTTGGTATAGTAATTCTGTTCCATTAATTGTATCCAACTTTGTTACTACATTTTTAAACGTATTTAATTTTGTTTTTTTAACAGTTGTTAAACTTATCTTTTCGGTTTTAGCAATAATTATTTTGGTGTCTGTTGATGCCACGTAGTCGTCTATTACTAAGCTATCATAATGTGTGGTTTCTGCAATTTGATTATTATTTGCAGCAGTTGTATTATGTGTAGGAGTATTGTGTTTATTAGTATTCCATATAAAATTATACCCAGGGCTATACATACGTTTTTGTATGCTACACGATGTAAGTGTTAGTAGGGCTACTATAACTGCGAGTGTAGTTTTCATTTTGAGTTTTGTTTAAAGAGATGAATATTTTGCTTTTTTATATTACAAATGAACCTACACTCATACTAAAAAGACTTATTAACGAGCCAATAATAAGTGAAAGCCAAAATAATAATAGAGCTATGTTAGCATATTGTTTTGCTGTACGCACCGTTTCCTCTAAATCGTATTCATTATTCACTTTATGAGGGTTTTCTTTTATTAATTTTAATGTTTTTTTAGCCCATGATTTAGCTAAAAAAGCCGTAACTAACGATGTAGTATAAATTAGTGAAAAAACGAGAATGAAAATTTCGTTATTAGTATAGTTTAAAAAAAACACATACATAATTCCACCCGTAATAACACCTATTAATGATGCAATTGCGATTTGTTTACTAATTTTTCCAGTTTTAACAATGTATTTAATTTGTTTAGCACTAACTGTTTTTTTACTTATAAATAGAGTTGAGTCTAACAGTGTATTTTTCTTATGTCTTTTTTGTGGTAATATATATACGATTTTGGTTTTTTCTTTTTTTGGTAACTCCACATAATCATTAGTGTTTGCTAAAACAGTACTTTCTTCAACACTATTATTTACGCTATCTATTTTATATTCAGTTACATTGTTATAAGTTGGGTTATTATGTTTATTAGTATTCCAAGTAAAATTATACCCAGAGCTATACATACGTTTTTGCACATTACACGATGCAAGCGTTAGTAATGCTATTATAACAGTGAGTGTAGTTTTCATTTTGAGTTTTGTTTAATTTTCTGGTACAAACATATACCACCACAGTGGGCTATTAAAACGGTTTTGTAGCCCTGCTTTTTTAAAAGTTGCATAAAACAATAATTTGGAGTACTAAAAAATGTAAAAGCTCAATTATTTGCAATAAATGCAACTGCCCCCTTATACTTTTGCATTTATTGCAAATAATAATTACCTTAGTTGCAATAAATGCAAATAAAATATGCCTAAAAATATACAAGTAGAAATGCAGGAAGTGTTTGTACAGCACTTAAAACAAAGCGTACCCACCAATGTTTCGCTTGCCGATGATATTGCCGAACTCCTAAACATTAGCAACGACAGTGCTTACCGCCGTTTGCGTTGCCAAACTGAGTTTACGCTTGATGAAACCTATAAAATATGTACCAAGTATCGCTTATCGTTAGATTCTATATTTTCCAACAAAGGCAATATGGTTACGTGCCATTATAACAAGCTAACCAACTCGGCACAAAGTTTTGAAACGTATTTAACCAGCCTATTGCATCAAATACAACAAATGCAAAAAACTGAAGGTGCTAAGCTCATTTATGCTGCCGAAGAAGTGCCTATTGTGCGTTCGTTTCATTCAGCTAAATTGGCCGCTTTTAAGCTATTTTACTGGCAACGCTCGGTTTTAAACGTACCCGAATATCAACACGAAAAATTTACGTGGGACGTTATTCCCCAAGCACAGTTAGATATAGCACAGCAAATAAACACAGGCTATACACAAATAGAAAGTACCGAAATATGGACAAGCGATACCATACAAACCAATATAAAACAGGTAGAATATTATTTTGAGTCGGGGGCTTTTAAACACCGCGAAGATGCTATAGCAGTGCTTATGGAGTTAAAAACAATGTTGCAATTAATGAGTAATGATGCCGAAATAGAAAATAAAAACACGAATATAAATGGCACAGTAGTACCATTTAGCCTATATTACAGCGATTTGATGATTGGTACTAACTGCATACACATTAATAGTAACGATAGCTTACTGTCGTACATATCGTTTAACTCGCTTAACTCATTAGCTACCGCCAACCAAGAATTTTGTGGAGAAATAGACCAATGGATGAAAAATTTAATAAAAAAATCAACCTTAATAAGTGGTGTTGCCGAAAAACAACGTTTTCAGTTTTTTAACAAAGCCCACAAAGCCATTGACGATTGTATAGACCGCATCAATAATAGTTAAACACATAAAACATATTTTGACTTAAATAAAAAAGAGAAGCAAATATTGCTTCTCTTTTTTTGTGTGGGAGATACTGAGTTTGAACCACTGCCCCCCCAATTATAAACAGGGAAGTGCTGAACCAATTAATTAAACTATTGTTTCGTAAAAAGGAAAACTACTGCATTAACTTATAAAATTGCTTTTTATTGTACCACAGTGTAAAAATATAGTTGGTATTTATTTATACTAAAACAATGCAACCCTCGTTATTACTATCGTATTAACCAACTTTAAAAAAATGAAAACGAACAAAATTCTTTCAACAGCAGCGTTATTAACTATTGCACGTATAGTAGTTGCGCAGGAACAAACGCAACAACTAAAACAACTAAAAATAACAGACTTGTATGTGCACAATGGTTTTTTTGTAAATAGCACAACTAACGGTAGTTTACAAGATTTTAAAACGCTTGCTCCACAATCTGTATTACTAAAAAATGATTTGAGTGCTTACTCACAATCCAATGGGTATTCGTTTGATGGCAGAAGTATGCTTAGTGCATTGCTTGGTGTACAACTTAGAGATAAAAACAAAACAGGTTATAGAAAATCGCCTTTGTTGCGCTTAGGCGTTGGCTATTATTCGGTGAGTGGCATCGCAACTAATTTTTACACCACAAAAACAATTACTTACGACACGCTAAAATCAACTAAATCTAGTGAAGTAACTTACTTGGATTCAGTAAAAAGAAAAAATTACAACATGGATTATTCAGCTAATCAATTACGGTTAGATGCTTCGTTAATTTTTAGAACCAATGCAGATGCACGCTGGTCGGCATTTGCGGGCATTGGCATTAATGCGGGGGCATCGTTAAACTCAAGTACAAGAATTAGTTACTATGAAACAGAAGACAAAGAAGCAAGGAATACCGCAGGAGAGCATTATACAACCAATTATTACTCAAGCACGGTAGTAAATAGTAAGAGTGAAATAGCCAACAACAAAACCAATTTTACCTGCGCCGCTTATGTTCCTGTTGGTGTTGATTTTAGAATAGGCAAAAAAAGAGCGTTTTGGAAACATACACATTTGTTTTACGAGTTGCGCCCAAGCGTTGCTATTACTGCTATACCTGAGTTACGCACCTTTGCTGATGCAGGTGTACAACAAGGTATTGGGTTGCGAGTTACGTTGTAAGTAGTCTAAAATAAAATCGCCCTAACACAATGTGTTAGGGCGATTATTAATTAAAGCTATTTATGTGTACTCTTACTTACTTATAGCTAAGCGTTGTACTGCCTGTCCTTGATTAGTAATTGTTTTAACAAAATAAATCCCGTTAGCATCATTACTTAAATCAATAGTTTGTTTGCCTGCGTTTATAGTGTTAGTCATTATAACTCGTCCTAAAGCATCAGTAATAATTACTTGCGTAGTTACATTTGCATTAATAACAAAAATACCTGTGCTTGGGTTTGGATTAATTGTAATTGATTGCACTTTATTTTTAGCTGATAAACCAACTGGTGTTAATGATACACACGTACTTGTATCCGAACAGTTTCCTATAGTTACTATTACAGCATAACTACCACTTACAGTTGCAACATAATATTGATTTGTAGCTCCTGCTATTGCAGAGTCTCCCATTGTACAATCTATCCATTGATAAGTTGCACCTGTGGCGTTTGCCGTTACAGTATCTTGATTAACGGTAGTGGTTACATCTATAACTGTACCTACTGTTAGGTTAGTAGTTACTATACTGTCGCAACCGTTTATAGCCATTAGTGTATCGGTGTAAGTTCCTGTTGTGTTATAAACATTAGTTCCTACTGTAGTTGATTGCCCTGCACACAATACTAACGTTTGTGAGCTTGACAAAGGCGTGCAGCTATTTAAAATAGGGCGAATAACATGTGATTTAGCAAAAGTAGCACCAAAATTTTCAACAGGTGTCCACGCTTGTCCTGTCCAACTAGCGAATGCTGTATTTGGAGTAAATATGTCGTTAGTTACAGCTAAACCAATATTGGTATTGTACTCTGTTATTGCTACTAAATAGTTGCCAGGTTGTAACATTAGGTTAGCGCCTCCTATAGCTTTTATAGCATGTGTGCGTAATACTAGCCCTAAGGTGTCTGCAGGAGTAAATACATAATTAGCCGATGTGCCTATAATAGCATTAGGTAAGCCCGCTGCAAAATCATAAATAACTACTTTAGTTGAATCGCCAACGCCATTTCCATTTCCAGAGCCAGGTTTATTTAAACCAACTAACACCGAATCTATGTAAGTAGCTGCATTTACAGTAAACATAGTACCTAAATAACCAGTAGGGCCTGCGCCTATTCCATAAGCGGTAGATACAGTACCATTATCTCTAGCGTACTCTCCATTACTTACCGTAAATGTATAAGAACTAGTGTCGGCTGCTGTAGCTGTATTATTAGTACACGATGATATGTATTGTACCATATAATCGCCAGTGGTTGTGGGTGTAAATGTTCCTGTATTAATTACAGCGTTGGCTGAAATAGCCAAACTTACAGTTGCCGAAGTTGCTGTAAATACGGGTGTAGTAAAATTAGGTACTTTGTATACATTGGCGGTTAAAGTAGCGTCGGTAGTTGCTGTAGCTCCATTGTTTGTAACGGTTGATTCCATAGGAATAGCCACAACTTGTGTAAGAGGGACAATTGTATATGGCATTGGGTTATTTGCTACTATAACATCAGCATTGCCACCTGCAGGTGTATAGGTAAAATCATCAATACCTATATTGTCGCTAGCAGTACCAGTAGGACCTCCATTAGTTACATAGTATCTAAATGCCATGCGCCCAGTCATAGCCATTGGTAAGCCACTTACGATTAGTGTATATTTTGTCCAAACGCTAGGGTAGCTACCTGTGCCTGTAAGAGTTAATGTTGGGTTAATGTCCAACAATAGCGTAGAAAAATCTCCAACAGAAGATGCTGTAGTACCTACATTAGTACTAGTTCCATTTACGGACAATCGTACTTGCATTCTATCTGCATAAGTAGGTACATCTACCGTTCTACTATAAAACGTAACTACATCTCCATTGTTAAACGTGCGTGCAGGTGTTATTAACCAACAACTAATATCTCCAGCACTAGCAACCATATTATAATTACCATTAATAAACCCTGTACCCGCATTTGGAGCAAAAGGAGTAGTACCTGTTCCTTGAAACCAATCAGTAGTTGTACCTATTGGGGTACTTAGGTTGTTTGTTGCCCAGCCACTCGTGGCAAGGGTTGTTATGTCATCAAACGATTCGGTAATCGCCTGTGCCGATACGCTTGAAGTAATAGCAAGACCTGCGCCTATGCTTAACATGTTTTTGTAGATTTTTTTCATTGTTTTTATTTTGGGTTAATTTAATTGTTTTTGGGTTTGGGTCTTTCGCCTGTATTCGGTTTTGGGGCTGATAAAGCGCCACTTATTTTTTTTGTACTATCTGCTTTTATTTCAAATAATTTTTTGGGTGCTTGTGTATTTGTTGATGTAACTCCCTGTTTATACCTCTCTTCTTTACTGTTAGTTTTAGTTGATTTGCAGGCGCATACAAACATAGCAAAAAGGAACATAATTAGTTTAACCATAATTTATATTTTAAATAGGTGTGTTTTTTAACTATTCATCGCCCTAACACAATGTGTTAGGGCGATGAATAGTTATTATTATTTTACTGAAAAATTAACGAGTTGCTCTTATTTTTGCAATATCGTCAATTCGTTTTATAGCAAGACGCTTGGCAGCTTCGTGGGTAGTTATACCTTGTGCTGTTGCCGCATCAAATATTTTAAGTGTGGTATTGTATATATTCTCTGCTTGGCGCATTGCATTATCACGGTTATAGCCTGTAAGTTCGCTATAAACGTTTATAATTCCACCTGCGTTTATCATAAAATCGGGAGCATACAACAATCCTTTTTCAAGCACAGCTAAGCCATGTACGTTTTCATCTAACAATTGGTTATTAGCAGCACCTGCTATAATGCTACATTTTAAACGGCTAAGTGTAGCATCGTTAATAGTAGCACCCAATGCACATGGAGCGTATATATCCATATCTACATCATAAATAGCATCGCCTAATACTACCTCTGCACCAGTTTCTTTGCTTAATGCTTGTAAGCGCTCTTCGTTAATATCATTAATATATACTTTAGCGCCTTCTTTGGTTAAGTACTTAACCAAATTTTGCCCAACATTTCCAATACCTTGTACGGCTACTTTTTTGCCCGCAAGGCTATCATTACCCCAGCGTTTGTTAGCGCAGGCTTTCATACCCATATACACGCCAAATGCAGTAACAGGGCTTGGATCGCCACTACCGCCCATACTTTCGGGTATGCCCGTAACGCTGTCGGTTTCCATTTTTACATACACCATATCTTGTGTGCCTATTCCTACATCTTCGGCAGTAATGTACTTACCCGCAAGGCTGTTTACAAACTTACCAAAACGGCGCATTAACGCTTCGTTTTTTTGTGTTTTACTATCACCAATTATTACCGCTTTACCACCACCAAGGTTTAAACCCGCAAGCGATGATTTGTACGTCATACCTCTTGATAAACGAAGCACATCGGTAATGGCTTCCATTTCGTTGGTGTAGTTCCACATACGGGTACCGCCCAATGCTGGGCCTAGTACGGTGTTGTGTATTGCTATTATTGCTTTTAAGCCTGTTTCGTTATCGTTGCAAAACACAATTTGTTCGTGATTATTTTGCATCATTTGCGATATCACTGGGTTTTGCGCCAAGTGCGAATCTTTAAGGGCAGTTACTTCCATTAGTATTGAGTTTTTTTCTTATTAAAATTAAACGCTTTATGAGTTGGATTGCTTTAGTAATGTGGCGGTAAAAGTAGGTTTATTATTAGTACCGCAAAATTTTAATTGTACCGCATTATTTACTAGCAAATAACACTACTTAGCAATACTAAATTTAGTACTCGTAGTAGTGGTTTTTATAACGTAAATACCATTTGTTAAGTGTGCAACATCAACTGTATTTACGCCATTTACTAGCTGTAATTCCAACACTTTATTACCCATATAGTTGTATATGTATATTTTTTGATTTTGATTGCTCTGTAGCGTAATTAACCCTTGCGATGGATTAGGATAAACGCTTATAGCATTGGTTTCGCTTTTATAATTAATAGCATTGGTACAACTCAATTTATTAATATAATCCCACAACACATTATCAAACGCTGAGCCAGCAAAACTAAAGCCTCCTGCACTATTGCCCTGTCTTATTACTACTAAATTTTGGCTTGGTACTACGTATATTTTTTGGTCGTTTTTACCTAATGCACAATACATATCGTTAGGAGCATTGGGTATTAACGAGCCTGGCACAGCTATTTGTGAGAATGGTGCCATTGCGCTACTTTTTCCATTTAACCACCACAAGTAACCATACGAATTATTTAGTGCCTGCGAGCTATTAATCATAGCATTAAAATACGATGTATCTTTCATTAATGTATCCGTTTTCCAAATTCCTTTATTTAAACTCAATAAGCCAAAGCGAGCCATATCTCGTGCTTTGCTATAATATATTTGCTGGCTCCATGCTCCGCCCATTCCTATTTTAGATTTTATCCAGTTGGTTGTAATTGCATTGTACGATAGCCCAACAGCAGCACTTACCACATCTTGCACATGGTAATAAGCACCTGTGTGATAGCCCCAACGTGTGCCTGCATCAGCTTTGTATATTAAACAGGCTTTGGCGGTATCGAGGTGGTCGCAAGGTAAGGGTGGTTGGTCATCTAAACCACTATTCATACTTAATAAATGTTTAATGGTTATTAAATTTTCTTTAGCTAAAAGCTCCGAAGTCCAGCCAGTACCAATGTACTGCGACACCTTGTTGTTGATGTTGATATAACCTTTTTGTTGTGCTACACCTGTTATAAAACTAGCTAAGCTCTTACTTGCCGATGCCCAATACCACAATGAATCTTGTGTGTAAGTGCCAAAATATTTTTCTAATACTATTTTTCCATCTTTTAATACGATGAATGATTTAGAATTTTTGGCTTGCAAATAATTATACAACGAATCAACACGAGGTTGGCAATACCCAAGTAATGATGGCGACAAGGTATCCCACGTAGTACCAACAGATGGTGGAAAATACAAACTTTGAGCTTGTGCGTAAGCTACTGAAATGCAAAATAAGAAAGGAAGTAAAATTAATTTTTTCATAAGTGTTGATGTAGTTTTAAATAAAAGTAATAGTTTTTTAGTAATAACGATACTCATTTTAACGAACCATTTTTTTTTAATTGTACTTGCAAAATAAAGCGTGTGTAAATATAATTTATTACACGCTTTTTGTTTTTTTAAACAGTAATACACTACATTCGTATAATCATAATTTATAACACAATTAAAAAATGAACTTCGTAAAACTAATAACAACATTTGCCTTAGTAATAGCAATTACAACTATACAAGCACAAAAACAAAATATTACGCTAGAGGATATTTGGAAAGGGAGTCAGTTAAGAGCCAAAAATATAGATGGGCTTAATAATATGAATGATGGCGAGCATTACACCGTGTTGGAAGATGACGGCGAACATGCTGTTATTAATAAATACAATTACAAAACAGGCAAAAAAACTGCCACTTTATTATCATCGGCTACGTTGCACAATCCTATTAACAACGAAGAAATTTTGTTTGATGATTATGCCTTTGATGCTACTGAAACCAAGCTAATACTTACTACCAACAAAACATCAATATACCGCCATTCGTTTGATGCAGCGTATGTAATAGTGGACTTAACAACCAACAAAGTAGAATTATTAGACGATGTTATAAAACAACAATTACCCGCATTTAACCCGCAAAGTACCGCCATTGCTTATGTGCAAAAAAACAATTTATTTGTAAAAAAAATAGGCACTAACGCTGCCCAACAAATAACGTTTGACGGTAAGCGCAACAACATAATAAACGGCACTACCGACTGGGTATATGAAGAGGAGTTTGGTTTTGATAGAGCTTTTTATTGGAGCAACGATGGTAAAAAAATAGCCTATTTTAAATTTGACGAAAGCGCAGTAAAAGAGTTTAACATGACTATGTTTACAGGGCTTTACCCAGCTGATAATAAATTTAAGTATCCTAAAGCAGGCGAAAAAAATAGTGTAGTAACAATACATATTTACGATGTAGAAAAAGGCACAACTACCAAAGCCAACATTGATGCGGCGCAGTACGAATACATACCCCGCATAGCATGGCATCCATTGGGCAAGCTTATGGTAAGTACCCTAAATCGTGCGCAAAACAAATTAGATATTTACACTATTGATGCCACCAATGGCAATGCTAGCAAGTGGTACACGCGTACCGATGAAAAATACATTGACATAAGCGAAGGACAAGAAAACTTTTTTTACCCTACCGCCGATGGCAAAAATGTACTTATGCTTTCCGACGAAGATGGCTACATACATCTATACAACTACGACTATGCCACAGGTGCTAAAACCCTCATTACCAAAGGTAATTTTGATGTAAAAAAACTACATGGTATAGACGAAAAAAACAAACGTATCTATTACAGCAGTACCGAAGTGCACCCAAGCGAAGACCACACCTATGTGATAGACTTTAAGGGAACTAACAAGCGCCAACTCACTACTAAGAAAGGTGCTAACACAGTTAGTTTTAGTGCTAATTACGCTTACTTTATATGTACCAATAGTGCATTTGGTGTTCCGTTTAATATTGCATTGTACGAAACTAAAACAGGCAAGGCGGTACGCGTGTTAGAAGATAACGCAACACTATTATCAACCATAACAAACATAAACACAAGCCCTGTAGAAATGATAACCGTAAAAACGACTGATGGTACGTTACTAAACGGTTATATGATAAAACCTACCAATTTTGATGCAACTAAAAAATACCCAGTGTTTCAAACCTATTATGGCGGGCCAGGTAAGGCAGAGGTAGAAAGCGAATGGGGTGGAGCAAACTATTGGTGGCATCAGTTTTTGGCACAAAAAGGCTACATTGTAGTGTGTGTTGATAATAGAGGCACGCCTAATAGAGGTAACGCATTTAAAAAAGCTACGTACAAAAATTTAGGTAAACTGGAAGTGGAGGATCAAATAGAAGTAGCAAAATATTTAGGTACATTACCCTATGTTGATAAAACCCGCATAGCCTGTATGGGCTGGAGTTTTGGCGGATATTTAACTTCATTGTGTATGACCAAAGGCGCAGCTTATTTTAAAGCAGGTATAGCCGTAGCACCTGTTACCAATTGGCGTTATTACGATAGTATTTATACAGAGCGTTTCCTACTAACGCCACAAGATAATGCTAAGGGCTATGATGATAATTCTCCCATAAATTTTACGGATAGTTTGAAAGGCGCATTCCTATTAGTACACGGCAGTGCCGATGATAATGTGCATGTACAAAACTCCATGGAAATGAGTACCGCCCTTGTAAAATCTAACAAACCGTTCGACCAAATGATATACACCAATAAAGCACATGGCATATCGGGCGGAAACACTCGTTTGCATTTATACACCAAAATGTTCGATTTTTTACAAAAGAATTTATAGCTAAAACACACGTAAATTGGACTGAATTTTCTTTAGTGCAATAAATAAAATATTATGGTAATTTTACCGTTAATAGTATTCAGTTACCTCCATTTATAAATATGAACACCAACATAAAAACCATAACTACCCAGTACCAAGTTTTTGCTAATGTAGCAGCACTCTCTGCACAAGAGCAAGAACTATTTACACAAGCCAAACAAGCCGCTACACAAGCATACGCACCTTACTCGCAGTTTAATGTAGGCTGCGCATTATTGTTAGATAATGGTAAAATAGTATTGGGTAACAATCAAGAAAATGCTGCGTACCCAAGTGCCATGTGTGCCGAGCGTGTAGCCGTATTTAGCGCATCAGCACTGTACCCTACAGCCAAAGTAGTTACGGTATTTTTATCAGCGTTTTCGCCCAATTACAAACTCATACAGCCTATAACGCCTTGTGGCTCGTGCCGTCAAGCATTAGCGGAGTATGAATACAAACAAAAACAAAAAATAAAAGTGTATATGACCTGCGACAACGACGAAATATGGATGACCGAAAGCGTTTTCGATTTGCTACCACTGGCATTTAATTCAGATAGTTTAAAAGGAAAATAATTTTTTAACACACACATTCAATATGGAAATTAAAGCAGGCCCATTATTAGAAAACATTGTAACTCCGCACGATTTGCGCCAATTAAATGAGCGTCAATTAAAACAAGTATGCGATGAGTTGCGCCAATACATTATAGATGTAGTATCCACCAAAGGTGGGCATTTTGGCGCAAGCCTTGGTGTAGTAGAGCTTACGGTAGCATTGCACTATGTGTTTAACACGCCAACCGACCAATTGGTATGGGACGTGGGACATCAAGCATACGGACACAAAATACTTACAGGACGTAGAGCCAATTTTGCTACACAACGTGTGTACAAAGGCTTGTCGGGCTTTCCTAAACGTACCGAAAGCGAGTACGATACTTTTGGTGTAGGACACTCAAGCACCAGTATTGGTGCAGCTTTGGGTATGGCGGTTGCTAACCGTTTGCAAAATGATAACCGCCAACACATAGCCGTAATAGGCGATGGCGCTATGACAGCAGGTATGGCGTTTGAAGCCCTAAACCACGCAGGTGTTGAAAACAGTAACTTGCTGGTAGTATTGAATGATAACTGCATGAGCATTGACCCTAATGTAGGGGCGTTGAAAGAATATTTAACTGATATTACCACATCAAAAACATACAACAAAGCCAAAGATAAAATATGGGATTTGTTGGGCAAGGTATCTAAGTTTGGACCTAATGCGCAAGAAATAGCAAGCAAGATAGAGAACGCTGTAAAAACTTCGTTGCTATCGCAAAGCAATATGTTTGAATCGTTAAGCTTTAGGTATTTTGGCCCTGTTGATGGGCACGATGTAGATTATTTACAAAAAGTATTAGCCGATTTAAAAGAGATACCAGGCCCTAAAATATTGCATGTACTTACCAAAAAAGGTAAGGGTTACAAGTTTAGCGAAGAAGGCAACGAAACCGTGTGGCATGCACCAGGCTTGTTTAACAAGGATACTGGCGAAATTATAAAATCAATACCAACATCGCCACAACCACCACGTTACCAAGATGTATTTGGACACACCATAGTAGAATTGGCCGAAATGAACGATAAAATTGTGGGCGTAACTCCTGCTATGCCATCAGGTTCATCGCTTAATATAATGATGAAAGCCATGCCCACACGTGCGTTTGATGTAGGCATAGCTGAGCAACACGCAGTTACATTTAGTGCAGGTATGGCCACACAAGGTATGATACCGTTTTGCAACATCTATTCGTCGTTTATGCAACGTGCCTACGACCAAGTAGTACACGATGTTGCCTTACAAAAACTACACGTAGTATTGTGCTTAGATAGAGGAGGGCTTGCTGGTGCTGATGGACCTACACACCACGGTACGTTTGATATGGCGTACTTTCGTTGCATTCCTAATATGATAGTGAGCGCACCTATGAACGAGGAAGAATTGCGTAACCTTATGTACACCGCACAGGCCGAAAATCACGGGCCATTTAGCATACGTTATCCTCGTGGTAATGGTGTTATGGTAAATTGGAAAACGCCATTTAAACTACTTAAAATAGGTACAGGGCGCAAAGTAAAAGATGGTAACGATATAGCAGTATTAAGCATAGGGCACATAGGCAACGAAGTTACTAAAGCTATGGAAACCCTTGCTACACAAGGCATAAGCGTAGCACACTACGATATGCGTTTTGCTAAACCTATTGATGAATTATTGTTGCACGAAGTGTTTACTAAATTTAATAAAGTAATAACCTTGGAAGACGGTTGCTTAATGGGCGGTATGGGTAGTGCTGTTATAGAATTTATGGCAGATAATAATTACACCGCACAAGTTACTCGCCTTGGTATTAAAGACGAATGGATTGAACACGGAGAGCAAGCACAGTTATACGCCGAATGCAACATTGACGCAAACGCAGTAACAGCAAGCGTTATCAAAATGATGAACAATGGTAAAAGCCAAACGGCTTAGTTATACACAACCCACTTAAAAATATACATACAACTACAAAATGACAACATTAACACAAAACTACCGTGTAGAACACGATACCATGGGCGAGGTAAAAGTACCTGCCAACAAGTACTGGGGCGCACAAACAGAACGTAGCCGCAACAATTTTAAAATAGGTGCAGAAGCAAGTATGCCTATAGAAATTATACACGCATTTGCTTACCTAAAAAAAGCTGCAGCTATTACTAACTGCGAACTTGGTGTATTACCTGCTGATAAAAAAGACTTAATAGCAACTACTTGCGATGAAATACTTACTGGTGCTTTAGATAGCGAGTTTCCATTAGTAATATGGCAAACAGGTTCGGGTACACAAAGTAATATGAACTGCAACGAAGTAATAGCCAACCGCGCACATGTTATTAATGGTGGTAATTTGGCCGATGATAAAAAAATATTGCACCCTAATGATGATGTAAACAAATCGCAAAGTAGTAACGATACATTTCCTACGGCTATGCACATAGCGGCTTACAAACAAACAGCCGAAATAACCTTACCAGGCATTACCTTATTACGAGATACATTACAAGCTAAAGCCGAAGAATTTAAACACATAGTAAAAACAGGCCGTACCCACTTTATGGATGCTACACCGCTTACCTTAGGGCAAGTGTTTGGTGGCTTTGCACAACAATTAACCAACAGTATGCGTGCTATTGATAACGCATTAGTAATGGTAAGCGAACTTGCACTAGGCGGTACAGCAGTAGGCACAGGGCTTAACGCACCTAAGGGCTACGATGTACTGGTAGCTAAGCACATAGCTACCCTTACGGGTTTGCCATTTGTAACCGCTCCTAATAAGTTTGAAGCCCTTGCAGCACACGATGCTATGGTTGAATTATCAGGCGCATTAAAACGTGCGGCAGTAGCGCTTATGAAAATAGGCAACGATGTGCGTATGTTAAGCTCAGGCCCACGTAGCGGTATAGGCGAAATTGTTATTCCTGACAACGAACCAGGTTCGTCTATTATGCCAGGTAAAGTTAATCCTACACAACCCGAAGCACTTACTATGGTATGCGCACAAGTTATGGGTAACGATGTAGCCGTGAGTATTGGCGGTAGCAACGGACACTTTGAACTAAATGTATTTAAACCATTAATAGCCGCTAACGTATTACAATCCGCACGCTTGCTGGGCGATGCGTGTGTAAGTTTTACTGTAAATTGTGCAGCAGGTATTACTGCCAACGAAGCTATAATTAAACGCCACTTAGATAACTCGCTAATGCTTGTAACGGCACTTAACCGCTACATAGGGTATGATAACGCTGCTAAAATAGCTAAGACTGCTCACAAAGAAAACACTACACTTAAAGAAGCAGCAGTAAAATTAGGCTTAGTAACCAACGAACAATTTGACGAATGGGTAAAACCAATTGAAATGGTTGGGAATTTTTAAACTAAACAATAATTGTATCGCCCGCATAACTAAAGTTA
>JBEBIC010000091.1:0-10281 GCA_040080595.1 Bacteroidia bacterium
CTGCCACAAGAGTTACGTAACCAAATGGATTAGTAGCAGGCGGTCCGTTTGTCCAAGCTAGTGGTGTAGGGCAACCAATAGCAGTATATGTTGCTGCTTGAGTAGTAGTGTTTGTGGTAAGTAGCGTAGTTAATATAATTAATTTAGCTAAAAATAGTAATGCTTTCATGACCTTATTTGTATTAATGAAATTATGAAACAAATATAATTATTAAAACTAAAAAAACACTATAAATAATAAATTACACCATACTTATAACTTTAAATTTAACACAAAACGACTGTTTATTACGGATGTTTCCTCCTTTAAAAATTACTATTATTTTTTGTGTAAAAAGTTTTATACTTTGGTATTAAACCCTACATTTGCACAAAATCATAAAATTAAGTAATCCAAATGCGTTTAGCCTTACAAAAGTTTTTAATTGCCGTTTCCACACTACTTTTAATTAATTCGGGTGCCGTTATTGCACAGCACGAAACTGCCGAAACACAAGTAGAAACTACTATTATCGAAGCAACTCACGAAGATGCGCACCACGCCGAAGCTCCAAAAAAGTTTAACGCAGGCGAAATGATTGTAGAGCATATTACCGATGCACACGATTGGCATATATGCGATTACGCAGGTAAACCAATTGGTTTTCCGTTGCCAATTATCATTTATTCAACTACTAAAGGTTTAGTACAATTTTCATCAAGCCGTTTTGAGCATGGACACGCTTCGTACGAAGGTTACTCGCTTGTAAAACAAAAAATAATAAGCGCTGATGCTAACGAAACTTTTTATGACATTTCTATTACCAAAAACGTAATGGCAATATTTATAAGTATAGCTGTATTATTAGTTGTGTTTTTATCTACAGCACGTGCGTACACACGCCGCAAAGGACAAGCGCCTAAAGGAATACAATCAGTAGTAGAGCCATTTATTATATTTGTACGTGACGAAATTGCAAAGCCAAACATTGGCCCTAAATACGAGCGTTACTTACCTATATTGCTTACTATATTCTTCTTTATTTGGGTAAATAACTTATTAGGCATTATTCCAATATTTCCAGGTGGGGCTAACGTTACAGGTAACATAGCGGTTACGTTGGTATTGGCTTTAATTGTGTTTTTTATTACTACATTTAGTGCCAACAAAGATTACTGGATGCACATATTTAATACACCTGGCGTACCTTGGTGGTTAAAGTTTCCTGTGCCACTTATGCCAGTAGTAGAATTAATGGGCGCATTAACAAAACCAGTAGTATTAACTTTGCGTTTGTTTGCTAACATCACCGCAGGACATATTATTGTATTGGCGTTTATAGGCTTAATATTTATATTTGGCGAAAGTAGTACAGGTGTAGGTTTAGGTGTTTCAATAGCATCTGTAGCGTTTGCAGTATTTATGGACGTAATGGAATTATTGGTTGCATTTTTACAAGCCTATGTATTTACATTATTATCAGCTATATACTTTGGGTCGGCAGTTGAAGAGCACCAACACGCCGAAGAGCATGCACATTAATCAAAAAAATAATTAATCGCAAACTACCGATGGTCGGTAGCTTTATTAAATAACAACAAAAAACACAAGAAACTATGTTATCAAACATGTTATTACAAGTTGCAGCTGACTCTACTACAGGCCTTATGGGTGCTGGTATTGGTGCTGGTATTGCTGCGTTAGCAGCTGGTTTAGGTATTGGTCGTATTGGTGGTTCTGCTTTAGAATCTATCGCTCGTCAGCCTGAAGCTACTGGCGACATTCGTACAAACATGATCGTAGCTGCTGCCTTAGTTGAGGGAGCTGCATTTTTTGCGATTGTGGTTTGTTTGTTAATCGTTTTCAAATAAGTAAAACGATTAAGCTAAACAGCTAACACAACACACTAAAGCACCGTTGCGTAACGGTTGGTTATAACAACGGTGCTTTTTTACATCAAACAAAACAATACCAATAAACTATAATTACATAACACTACTACAACAATGGAATTAGTAACACCAGGCTTAGGCTTATTAATATGGATGTCGTTGGCATTCGGTATTTTATTTTTCTTACTTAAAGCATTTGCTTGGAAACCCATCTTAGCTATGATAGCTGAGCGTGAGCAAGGTATAGAAGAGGCTTTAGTAGCTGCCGAAAAAGCAAAAAAAGAATTGCGTGAACTAAACGTAACTAACGAACGTTTATTAGCAGAAGCACGTGTAGAACGTGATACAATGCTTAAAGAAGCCCGTGAAGCACGCGAAGAAGTAATAAAAACAGCCAAAGATGCTGCTAAAATAGAAGCGGACAAAATAATGGTAAGCGCACGCGAAGCTATTAATAACGAAAAAAATGCTGCTTTAGCTGAGGTTAAAAATCAAGTAGCTACACTATCAGTTGAAATAGCTGAGAAAATATTACGTGGCGAATTATCAACCGAAAGCAAGCAAAAAGCATTGAACGCACAATTGCTTAACGACATTAAATTAAACTAACTATGGCTTCAGTTGCTGCATCATCGCGCTATGCGAAATCGTTATTACAACTAGCACAACAAAACAATGTGTTGGAAGTTGTAAATACCGATATTAAAGGCATTTCGGCTGCTTTAACAAGCGTTGAATTTGTCGATTTTATAAAAAGCCCAATCATTAATGCCGACAAAAAAGTAAGCGTTATAAACGCACTATTTGCAGGCAAAGTAAACCCATTAACACTTAACTTTTTAAACTTATTAGCAACCAAACGCCGTGAGAGTTTATTGAGCGGTATTACTGCATCGTTTCAAGAGCAATACAACGCAATGCGCAACATTATAAAAGCCGAAGTAGTTACTGCTGCTGGCTTAGACGAAACATTGCGCCAACAAGTATATGACTTAATAAAACAAGTAAATAACTCGGAGGTAGAAGTAGTAGAAAAAGTAGATGCTAAAATAATAGGAGGCTTTATACTAAATATAGGTAGCAAACAATACGACAACAGCGTATTGCGTAGCTTACAAGCAATAAAAAATAAATTATCAAATAACTAAACCAAGCACTTTATACAACAAACACAATGGCAGAGATAAAACCAGCAGAAATTACTGCAATTTTAAGAGAGCAATTAGCAGGTGTAAAAACAACAGCAGACCTTGAGGAGGTAGGTACTATACTCCAAGTGGGTGATGGTATTGCTCGTGTGTATGGCCTTAACAACGTACAATCGGGCGAGTTAGTAGAGTTTGATAATGGTGCAAAAGGTATTGCATTAAACTTAGAAGAAGACAACGTAGGTATAGTATTACTTGGTGGTACTGTAGGCTTAAAAGAAGGATCAACTGCAAAACGTACTAAAACTATTGCATCTATAAAAGTAGGCGACAATATATTGGGCCGTGTGGTAGATACATTGGGTAACCCAATAGATGGTAAAGGCGAAATAGGTGGTACATTGTACGAAATGCCTATTGAACGTAAAGCACCAGGTGTTATTTATCGTCAGCCAGTAAACGAACCGTTACAAACAGGTATTAAAGCTATTGATGCGATGATTCCTATTGGACGTGGACAACGTGAGTTAATTATTGGTGACCGTCAAACAGGTAAAACTGCCGTAGCTATTGACACTATCATTAATCAAAAAGAATTTTACGAAGCGGGCAAACCCGTATTTTGTATCTATGTAGCTATTGGACAAAAAGGTTCAACAGTTGCAAATATCCAACGTACGTTGGAAGATGCTGGCGCAATGGCTTATACAGTTATTGTATCGGCTACAGCATCAGACCCTGCTCCTATGCAGTTTTACGCTCCATTTGCAGGTGCTGCTATTGGTGAATATTTTCGCGACTCAGGTCGTCCTGCATTAATTATTTATGATGATTTATCTAAACAAGCGGTAGCTTACCGTGAGGTGTCGTTATTATTACGTCGTCCTCCAGGACGTGAGGCATATCCAGGTGATGTGTTTTACTTACACAGTCGTTTGTTAGAGCGTGCCGCTAAAATAAATTCGTCAGACGAAATTGCTCGTAACATGAATGATTTACCTGATTCTATAAAAGGAATTGTAAAAGGTGGAGGTTCACTTACAGCATTACCTATTATTGAAACGCAAGCGGGCGACGTTTCGGCATATATTCCTACTAACGTAATTTCTATTACCGACGGACAAATATTCTTAGAAACTAACTTGTTTAACTCAGGTGTGCGTCCAGCTATTAACGTGGGTATATCGGTATCTCGTGTTGGTGGTAATGCTCAAATTAAATCGATGAAAAAAGTGGCTGGTACATTAAAATTGGACCAAGCACAATACCGTGAGTTAGAGGCGTTCTCTAAATTTGGATCGGATTTAGATGCTGCTACAAAATCGGTATTGGACAAAGGTGCACGTAACGTGGAAATATTAAAACAAGGACAATTTTCGCCACAACGTGTAGAGCAACAAGTAGCTATAATATACTGTGGTACTAAAGGTTTATTGCGCGAAGTGCCTGTAAACCGTGTGCGTGAGTACGAAA
Organism: Bacteroidia bacterium; assembly: GCA_040080595.1. Lineage (GTDB taxonomy): Bacteria > Bacteroidota > Bacteroidia > UBA4408 > UBA4408 > JACMRI01. The sequence goes on from JBEBIC010000091.1 coordinate 4,494, forward strand.
AAGAATACCTTGAAATATTAGAAACTAAACACAAAGGTGTACTTAACGATATAAAAGCAGGTAAAATAGACGATGCTATAACAGGCACACTAGAGCAAGTAGCTAAGGACTTAGCAATGAGCTACCGTAAATAATTTACACGCTAATAGTAAACTTTAAAATGGTAGTTGGTTTAAACTAATCAACTACCATTTTTACAACACACACATTTAATTATTTTAATAAATGGCAAATTTAAAAGAAGTACGTAATCGTATCGTATCCGTATCATCAACACAGCAAATAACCAAAGCCATGAAAATGGTTTCGGCAGCTAAGCTAAAACGTGCTACCGATGCTATTATTCAAATGCGCCCTTACTCTAACAAGCTAAGCGAAATATTACAAAACCTAAGCGGAACACTTGATACTAGCGAAAACGTGTACGCTCGCCAATCGGTTGTTGAAAATGTGTTGGTAGTGTTAATGACATCTAACCGTGGGTTATGCGGTGGTTTTAATGGTAGCATTATTAAAAAAGTAAACTCACTTATTGCGAATGAATACGCAGGTAAACACGTAACGGTATTGTGTGTAGGTAAAAAAGGTGCTGATTTTTACAAGCGTACTGAGCATAACATACATGGTATGGACTTGCCTCAAGATGCTGAATTAAACGACCTTGTAGCCGCGCCATTATATGCTAAAACAGTACACGTAGCTGAAGCTATAATGAAAGATTTTAGAGAAAATGATTTTCAGCAAGTGGTAGTGGTTTACAACCAGTTTAAAAACGCTGCGGTACAAACAGTTACTGTTGAACAATTTTTACCAATACTACCTCCTGCACCTACTGAAAATAAAGGTACTACAAGCGAATATATATTTGAACCAAGTAAAGAGTTCATTGTATCGGAACTAATACCAAAGAGCCTTAAAACACAATTGCACAAAGCAGTGTTGGACTCTATAGCATCTGAACACGGCGCACGTATGACGGCAATGCACAAAGCAACCGACAATGCAGGCGCAATGATTAAAGACTTAAAACTTACTTACAACAAAGCCCGCCAAGCGGCTATTACCAAAGAAATATTGGAAATAGTAGGTGGTGCTGAGGCATTGAAAAACTAAGAGTAGCATACAAATTTAAATCCCCCATTATCAATTTGATAATGGGGGATTTTTTTGTTTTAGACAACGTTTTAAAATATAATTCAGCGTAATATATCCTATTTTCAAATCCTATTTGGTGGCTGAGTTTACCTAAATAAACAACACGCGAAATGCCATTATTACACCATTATATTTAACAAACAAAAAACGCCTTGTAAATTTACAAGGCGTTTTTTGTTAGGCATATTAAACTATTAATTAAAAAAACGAGGGGTTTTCATTGAATGTTTTTTCTTACTAAAGCCTGGTAACATTAGGTTTACAAATAGTTCGTGTGAACCTGAACTGTGGTTGGTTTTAGTTATTCCCATATTAAAATCGTATGCGTAACCAATTTTAAATTTGTTATTTATTTGCATACCTACTAAGCCTGCAGCAGCTTCCTTGTTACGATAGGTAAGTCCAACCCAGTATTTTTTTTGATACAATACATTTACATTACCTTCAAACTGGGTAACAAAACCAGCACTTTTAAATAATATTGATGGTACTATATCCAAATCTTTAGATACACCTATGTAGTATTTACCATACAAAAAGTAGTGGCGAGGTACTTTGTAAACCGTAGCACTACCTACGCCTTGGTCTATATGCGTAGTTGAAAAACCTGCAACCAAATCTTTGTTTCTAAATTCTAAACCAACGTTAAAATCGGGTTTAATTTTAGATGCTGATGTAGCCTGTGCTGTAGGGTCGGTTTGATCATCAAATATTAATTTGCTTTGCTCCAATGATTTGTATAAAAAGCCAACGCTTGCACCTGCTGCTAAAGTTGCGTTTTTATTAATTTTAATATGGTACGCATAGCTTGCTTTTAGGTTTAACGAACTTTCGTAACCTAACTTATCATTAATAAGCGTTAAACCCACTCCGCCTTTTAGTTTTTCTAAATAAGTGTGTGCATTTAACGTTTGCGATAGTGGAGATTGGCCAATACCCACCCATTGCTTACGCCCCAAAAGTATAATGTCCAAATTATTGTTACTACCTGCTACCGCTGGATTGTAGGTAAGTGTGTTTACCATAAAATGGGCGTATTGCAAATCGTTTTGTGCTTGTATTGCTGCTGTACTTGCTATAAGTACCGATGCGGCTAAAACTATTTTTTTCATTGTGTAAAATGGTGTTATAAAGTGTAAATGTATATGCTATATGTGGTGTTTATTGTACTATTAGTTTTTGAATAACTGCATTATTTTTGCTCGTAATTTTTAATGTGTAAATACCTTGCGCAAGCCCATTATCAATACTTACATTGTTTTCGCCTGTTGATAATAGTAGTTGGGTAGTTTTAATTATTTGTCCAAGTTCGGTTACAATTTCTAGTGTAACTTTTTCGCTCATTGTGCTATTTATATTGATGTTTATTTTATCGGCTTTAGTTACTGGATTAGGCCACACAATTATTTTTTGATTACGAGCAAGTGCCGAATTTAATTTTGTAACACCTAAGTACAATTGTCCATCGCTTGTGTTCACTGCCGATGTCATACCTACAGCATTAGTAGCTGTTACGCTTGCGTAATATATGGTGTTATTTACTACAAATATACCTGTAATGGTTTTGGTAGCTCCACCTACCGAGTCTGTCCAAGTATATACATCGCTACCGCCTGGCGTAGTACCTATAGCATAGGTATATTTGCTTACTCCCGAGTTAGGATCAGTAAGTGTAGGAAAGTTAAATGATAGCTTACCGTTTTCAAACGTGGTGTCTATATCTGCGCCTACCCCATCATTTACTGCTGCTGCTGGAGGTGCAGTCCAATCTACGTTTACATCTTGCACATCAGCTGCTGATATATTTCCTACGGCATCATTTGCTAAAGAACGTATGCGACCTGCAGGAGTTGTAGGCGATGGATTTTGATAACGCATCATATTAGTAGTGCCAGCTCCAACAGATATAGGTGTACTAGGAAAACGTGAGCGATACACTCTCAAATTATTAATTTTATAATTACAATTACCACTTCGCCACGATATGTATTGCCCGTTGGTAATAGGTGTAGGGTCGGTATAATCGCAGGCAGGAACATTGTTTATATACACAATGTGGCGTCCTGTAATACGGTCGTATATTACTTTAAAATCGTACCAAGTGTTGGCGGTAAAATTATACGTAGAATCCAATACGGGCGAGCCAAATACATTGTTTTGTGTTTTATAAATTTGTATTTTTTGATCGTCTAATCTAAACCATATAAAATAGGAGTTGCCACGGTTTAACGAGTCGGGCGCATCAACAAAATAATGAAAACCCGAACGGCGGTTAGTACCTGCACCACTCATATTACCCGACCAGTGGTATAAATATCGGTTAGATAAGTTTTGAGTTAATGGGGTGTAAATGTTGGTGTTAGATAGGCTTTCGTCGGTTTGCTCTAATACATTGCCTGCAATAGTCCATGTGCCTGTTTTTTTAGTCCACTCGGCATTAATAGTTGAGCCATCAAAATTATCATTATAAAAACCATGCGTATTGTTGGAACGCCATTCAGTACCATTATAATCGCTTACTTGGTAAAACGATTTTTCTACCGCTACATTATCGCTATCGTTATAATTAGCAGTAAAATTGGTAGTTACCCAATTATCAGTTAGTGCAATGGTAGTAGTTGGTGGTATTACGTCCGATGTATTTATTACGCTTCCGTTAGTGGTATAATTAGCTACAAAACCTGCTGCTGTTGTTGCACAATCAGTACGATATTCTACCAACATTGTTCCGCCCGATGAAGTTACTGTACCAGGGCTTGATGTACCTGTGTATTTACCAATAACAGGGGCTGATGTAGTAGCGCCGTCGTAGATAATTAAATAATCATAGCCACTTTCAAAACTAAATTGTGTAAACGTAAGTGTAATGCTTGTAGCGCCTGATGGTGCTATTTTTATAAGCTTGCGCTCATCATCACCATAATTAGTACCCGCTCCGCCATTATCGGTAATAGTACCCGTGGCTGTGTTTATGGTAGTTGGTGTGTAGGCGTTATTTATTAAGTTGTAAAATTTAAACCAATTCCAGTTTACACCAGGGTCGTTGTGGGTTTGGTTAGGAAACATTTGATGGCCCTTTACTTTAGTACACGTGCCTAAGCCACATTGCGCAGTTGTACCCGAACATCCTGCGCCGTAGTAGGTTCTAAGCGGGTCAATACTATTACTGGTGCAAATATCTCTTGATAAATCGGCTGATGAAGTGTACATAGCTACTGTATAATACGACGGTTGTGCAATGTAGCCTTCGTGCTCTATACCTACTGCATAGGGGTTTTCGGAAGCTACGTGCCACGCTTTAGCCGACTCTAACACCATTTGGGTAACTTGTCCGTCGCTTGAGCGTATAACATAGTGTGCTGATGCACTTGCTGAACAGTTTGTAAACCACGATATGCAACCTGCATACGAACCTTGTACGGTATGTATTGCTAGGGCTGTAATAGCAGTACCACTACGCGAACTATAGTTACATGAACCTGCCGCACTCCATAAAGCAGCGGCGTAGTCTGCAGAATAAATAGTATTAGTTTGTGCTATGTTGCTAGAGCGGTAAGTTGTGCCGTTGTTTTCGTTGTAAATTTTTTCGTGGTCTATAGTTACTTTGCTCGATGATAGTATGCTGTAATTTTCGCCAAATACATCATGCAGGTTAATAGTATTAGGTTTTGCTACAAACACATCAGTATAATTAGCATAGTTATTTATAAAATTTAATATGTTGTATAAGTGTGCGTTTATTGCAAAATCGTTTTGAATATCAGTAGTTAACGGCAACTCACTTAGTGCTATTAAAATATCAATGTGGCTTTTTATAGGACTATTGGCCGTTACATTGTTTTGTTCCGCTAACGAATTGTAGGCAGCTGCATACGCTTCAATGTTTTTGGCTGGGCTATTTATTATTTCGTTTTCGCTAATGCCCGATAGTGCTGCTATTAACGAAAGATTGTTTCTAAAATAGCTTTTTCCGTCGGCTATTAAACCCATTACTCCATACGCATTTGGTATATTAATACACGACTCTGATACATTACTTGCGTGAGTAATATGTGTAAAATGTGTTTGAGAAAACGCAACCGCCTCCAACATACCCACGGGTATAGTAGCGCTGTAAGTAGCGTAGTTATTGGCAAAAATACCTTTGTAAGGGTTAGTTACTGGATAATCTTCTTTAGGCAAACCATTAGCAAATGATAGTGTAACCAATAAAGTTAGTGTAACTGTAAAGAGTAATTGTTTAATCATAATACGTATATAACAGGTGTTAAAAGTTATGCTAAGATAATTGTTAATAACATATAAACAAATTTATTATTTACAAATAATACACACCAATTAAATGTGTACTATTTTGCCACTTAAATTTAATACAATACATTTAGTTAAAAATATACGTATGATAATTCCCTCGTTTAAACACATTACTACGCCGCCACCCAAAGTGTATATAACCTTTGACGACGGGCCTTGTGCGCATACCACGCAATGGCTTACTCAATTGTTAATTGAAAACAATAGTGGCGCTACGTTTTTTTTGTTGGGAGAAAACGCTCATAATTTTACTCATTTAAATAAAAATTATAATCACCCATTATTTGAAGTAGCTAACCATGGTTATACTCATTTAAAT
>JBEBIC010000092.1:0-10281 GCA_040080595.1 Bacteroidia bacterium
TTTATTAAAAGTTTTATTTTTTAAGAATTTTACATCTCTAAAAACCTACTAAAAATAGTACATTTGTTCATTAAAAAGTAACCACCATACATAGCAACAGCGTTCTATTAATTTAAAAAGCAGTAACCACCCAACATAGCGATAGCGTTTTCTTAGTTGCATTTAAATAACAATAACTCAACTAAAATCAAGCCTTATGGTTACTGAGCGTAGCCGAAGTACTAAATACATAATACAACAAAACAAAAAAATGAAACTAATCTTATTCACAGCACTAACCGCAATTACCATGTCATTAACCACAGCACCCAAAAGTATTCATCAATTTAAAGTAAAAGATATTGATGGTAAAGTATTTGATTTTGCATCATTAAAAGGCAAAAAAGTATTAATAGTAAACACGGCTTCGGAGTGCGGATTTACCAAGCAATACGCAGGTTTAGAAAAAGTATATGAAAAATACAAAAGCAAAAACTTTGTAATAATAGGTTTTCCGTGCAACGATTTTGGTGGACAAGAACCTGGCACCGAAGCTGATGTAAAAGCATTTTGTAGTAAAAACTTTGGCGTTACATTTCCGCTAATGAGTAAGATATCAGTAAAAGACCCCAACATGGCTCCCATATACAAATGGCTTACTGACAAGGCACAAAACGGTGTAGAAAGTTCATCAGTAAAATGGAATTTTCAAAAATACATGATTGACGAAAACGGAAATTATGTAAACTATCTACTATCAGTTCGCGACCCCGACTGCGACAAAATAGTAAACTGGATTGAAGGCAAAAAATAAGTAGATTTGCACTCATCATTTTTTATTAAACAACACTATTATCATACAACTCCACTATGGATATTAACACAACAACAGATACCGCACATTTATCAGAGCAAGAAACTATACGTCGCCAAAAATTGGTAGATATAAAAGCACTGGGTATAGACCCCTATCCTGCTGCCACATTTGACGTAAATGCAACTGCACAAAGTATATTAGCCAACTTTACACCCGAAACTGCCGACGACTACAAAAACATAAGCATAGCAGGGCGTGTAATGATAGTGCGTGATATGGGTAAAGCATGTTTTGCAGGTTTACAAGATAGCACAGGGCGCATACAAGTATATATTCGTAGAGATGATATATGCCCAACGGAAGATAAAACTACGTTTGATGTATTGTTTAAAAAATTGATTGACCTTGGCGATTATGTAGGCATTAAGGGTTATGTGTTTGTAACCAAAGTAGGCGAAATATCTATACACGTTACGGAACTTACGTTGTTGTCAAAATCGTTACGTCCGTTTCCTGTAGTTAAAAAAGACGAAGAAGGAAATGTATTTGATGCCTTTAGCGACCCCGAACTGCGCTACCGTATGCGTTACGTAGATTTGGTAGTAAATAGCCATGTAAAAGAAACGTTTTTAAAACGTACCAAAATAGTAAATACCATACGTACCGAGCTAAACAATGCAGGCATAGTAGAAGTGGAAACTCCTATACTACAAAGCATACCTGGCGGTGCTACTGCACGTCCGTTTATTACACATCACAACGCATTAGATATGCCATTGTACTTGCGTGTAGCTAACGAATTGTTCTTAAAACGCTTGATAGTAGGTGGTTTTGACGGTGTATATGAATTTGCCAAAGATTTTAGAAACGAGGGAATGGATAGAACCCACAACCCCGAATTTACGGTACTAGAATTTTATGTTGCTTACAAAGATTATAATTGGATGATGGATTTTTGTGAAAGTCTATTAGAAAAAATAGCCATAGCCCTACATGGTACTACTGTGGTAACTGTGGGTAAAAACGAAATAGATTTTAAAGCACCTTATCGTCGTGTTACCATGTTTGAAGCCATACAAGAGCATACTGGCATAGATATAAGCGCAATGAACGAAGATGAACTACGTGCAGTGTGCAAGCAATTACACATAGATACTACGCCTACTATGGGCAAAGGCAAATTAATTGACGAAATATTTGGCGAAAAATGTGAGGGGAATTATATACAACCCACTTACATTACCGATTATCCAGTAGAGATGAGTCCTTTAACCAAAAAACACCGTAGTAAAGAAGGCTTAGTAGAGCGTTTTGAATTAATGGTAAACGGTAAAGAACTAGCCAACGCTTACAGTGAGCTTAACGACCCTATTGACCAACGCGAACGCTTTGAAGAACAATTAAAACTGCAAGAGCGTGGCGATGATGAAGCCATGTTTATAGACCATGATTTCCTACGTGCATTAGAATACGGTATGCCACCAACAGCAGGTATAGGTATAGGTATAGACCGTTTAACAATGCTTATGACCAACAATCCATCTATACAAGAAGTATTGTTTTTTCCTCAGCAACGCCCTGAAGCAGGTACTATTTAATTACGAATTAAAAATTACGTTTAATACCAATTGTTAATCACATCACGGTGGCTGAGTTTATCGAAGCCCATATTGTACTACGGTTTCGATAAACTCAACCACCGAGAAGTAAATATATTTAAGGAGTAATTTATTGTACTAATTATAATCTTACTTTAGTATTACAACGTTATACAACTATACAAACGTCCACACACAACATCGCCCACTTATTATTTAATAAGTGGGCGATGTTGTGTATAAAAACAAGTGAAAAACGCTTACGCTTTTGCTTTGTTTGCTTTTACTTCGTTTTCAAAAAATGCCCATAACGAATCGTTGGGTGCAGGTGCAGTAAGTGTAAGTTCTTCTTTGCGTACAGGGTGTTCAAACCTTACGGCACGTGCATGTAGGCATATAGAACCATCAGGGTTGCTACGCTCCGAACCATATTTTAAATCGCCCTTAATACTGCAACCTATGGCTTGCAACTGCGCACGTATTTGGTGGTGGCGTCCTGTGTGTAAGTCTATTTCTAACAAATGATATTTGTCGCTTGAGGCAATAACTTCGTACGAAAGTTTTGCTAACAAGCCACCTTTTACTTCTTTTATATGTGCCTTACTATGATTTTTGGTTTCGTTTTTAAGCAAGTAATGCGTAAGCGTATCTTTTAGTTTTGCAGGCTTTTGTTTTACTATTGCCCAGTATGTTTTTTTAATGCTATGATTTTTAAAATCTTCGTTTAAACGCACCAAACACTTACTTGTACGGGCTATTAGCACTATTCCACTTGTAGGACGGTCTAAGCGGTGAGGTATGCCCACAAAGGCGTCGCCTGGTTTTTTGTACTTGTCTTTAATGTATTTTTGGGCTTCTATTTCCAACGAAGTGTCGTTAGATTTATCTACCTGCACCAACATTCCTGCGGGTTTATTTATTACCAATAAATGGTTGTCTTCAAATAGTATGTTTAGTGTAGTCATAAGGGTTGTTTAAATTTTGGGCTAAGGTACAATTTCAAATGCAGTGTTATTTAAAAACTAACAAAGTTTGTCATTAATTGTTTTAGTACTGTTAATGCACCTTCATCGCTTACTTTGTTGTTGGTTATTAAACTGCTCATATTAGCAAACGGTTGGCGCTGTGCTAATGTAGTTACCCCAATATGGTTAAGCGTTACCGTAAGGTGGTCTATACCCATTAGGCAACCTGCTCTACCATCGCTTACGCCTATTACACAGGCTTTTTTACCCTTAAACATACTTGGAGGAATACTATCAATAAACAGTTTTAATACGCCTGGGTAACTGCCATTGTATTCGGGTATTACTAGTATAAATTTTTGTGCGGGGGTTATGTACGTGTCTATTAATGTTTGAAATTCGGGCGAACGTTTACCAAACATATTATCCAATATATGGTTAGCTTGCAATTGCTCCAAGGTTAAATAATTTACTTGCGTGCTTGCGTGTTCGGTGTTTAATATTTCCAAGCACGCTTTCGAAAACACCTGTGTGCGGTTATCTGTGCGGTGTGTACCGTTTATAATTGTTATCATTTTTTTTAACAAGGTTAATGTGTATAATTAATGCAGGCAAATTTATAAATCATTACGCATTTAACATACATTTGTTCCATATCATTTAACAGCAATTACTAAAAAACGTATTATGGGTAAAATTATCGCAATAGCCAATCAGAAAGGAGGAGTAGGAAAAACAACTACAGCTATAAATTTATCGGCAAGCTTGGCGGTACTCGAATACAAAACATTGTTGATAGATGCCGACCCGCAAGCCAACTCTACATCGGGTGTGGGTTTTGACCCTAAAAACATAAAAACAAGCATTTACGAATGTTTGATAAATGAAGTAGAACCAAAGAATGCAATATTGCAAACCACTACACCTAATTTGTGGTTGATACCCGCACATATAGATTTGGTAGGAGCGGAGCTAGAGCTGGTAAATGCCACCAACCGTGAACGTTTGCTTAAAATGGCTTTAGCCAAAATAAAAGACGAGTACGATTTTATAATTATAGATTGCTCGCCATCGTTAGGATTGTTGGTGCTTAACGCACTTACAGCTGCTGATAGCGTATTAATACCAGTACAGTGCGAATATTTTGCATTGGAAGGATTGGGCAAATTATTAAATACAATTAAAATAACACAAACCCATTTTAACCCCGAGTTAGAAATAGAAGGTGTGCTACTTACCATGTACGACGGTCGTTTGCGCCTAAGCAACCAAGTGGTAGAGGAAGTAAAAACACACTTTCAGGACATGGTGTTTGATACCATAATACAACGCAATACCAAATTGGGCGAAGCGCCAAGCTTTGGCGAAACTATTATAATGCACGATGCAAGTAGCAAGGGTGCTATAAACTATATGAATCTTGCCCGTGAGGTATTGCAAAAAAACGGACTTACCCAAATAAGCGATGCCGACCGCAAAATAAACAATGCGGCTAATGCTTTAGAAAACGACGCAGAGCAGTTTTAAAATAAGGTTGAACTCTTAGCAAATTATTTACTAAGAGTTACTTTATAACCTACTACCACTTATAAAGTTAGCTACATACACAGGGCTTCAATGTATATATTTGATGTACAAATTAACAAACTGTTATGTGCCAATATACCATGAAAACTAAAGTACTGCAAATAGTAATAACCTTGTGTGTTGTAATAGCTACGGCTAATGCGCAAGACAATAAATTAAATATTGAACCGAGTAATAGCATCAATGATACAGGGATTTTGGTAACGGAGACAATGCCTGAGTTTAAAGGCGGAGAAAAAGCTATGATGAAATTTATAGCAGATTCATTAAAATATCCTATATACTCACTTGGTGATAGATGTATAACGGGGAAAGTTTATGTAACATTTATGGTAATGCCTGACGGTAGCTTAACAGACATACGTGTGCTACGAGGCATAAAAGGTGCACCAGAGTATGAAAAAGAAGCTGTACGTGTTATTAAAAAAATGCCTAATTGGATTCCTGTTAAACGAAACGGAAAACCTGTGGCTGTACAGTTTAATTTACCATTAATGTTTGGTGTAAATTAAATCTCTTTTCGTTATTAAAAATATAGCCTATACAGCAGTATAGGTACAAACTGCAACTGATAAGTATAGTATATTGTTTTATACGTTGGGTTATAATCTACGCCAAATATATTTTTACGGTTAGTAACATTGGTAAGGCTTACGGCTAGTTCGTGGGCGGTATGTTTAAAATTTTGACGGAAACCAATGCGTATATCCACACGTTGATAGGGTTTGTATTGTTGCGAATACGCATCGCTTTCATTGCGTATTACATAACCAATTGCTTGCGTAGCCAATGTGTCTATTGGGCTGTAGCGTCGGCCTCCTGCTATGGTAATTTTAATATCGCTGGTTAGCGTAAACTTATCATTCAATTTCCATTCTTTACCTACAAGTGCATTAGTTACATAATCGCTACTAAATGCAGTTTTGCGCCATACTGCATCATTTGTTTTATATTCGCTTTTAAATAATGATACTGTACCCATAGCATAAAAACCCTTGTGCATACTGCGTTCTAGCGTTAGTTCCACACCATAATTGCGCCCTATGCCTTTGCTTACCAAACTATCTACATACGGCAATGCCAATTCCGAACCTGCATTAAGCATACTAAACGATGTGGCACGTTGCTCTACAGGAGCATTGCGTAACCATTGATAATAGGTTTCAGTTTTTACACGCCAATATTCGCTCAAATTCCAATCGTAACTTAGTACCAATTGGTGCGATTGTGTTGGTTTTAAATTTTTGTTAGTTTCTATTACATCGCCGTTAGCCTGCGTAGTTGCTATAAAATATACAGGTAACTCTTGCAACTTACTGTGCAAACCATACGCTACACTTAACCTATGCAATGGTGTTGCTTGCCATGCTAAGCCTGCACGAGGCTCTACACTATACGTATTATTTAGCATAAAGTGCATATACGAAACTCCAGTATTGGCGGTAAGTGTAGGCAATAGTTTGTAACTATTTTCGGCGTAGGCACGTAGCAATATAGCATTGCCCGATACATCAAATAAGTTTTTGGTAACATTGCCCAAGTAGCGAGTGTTTTTGCTTTGATAGCCTATGTTGTCGGCTATTAGCCCTATGCGAGAGGTTAAGCGTGCGCTATGTTTAGTATTTATGTAGGTGTGCGCACCTTGCTTAAACCTATTATTTTGCTCGTTGCGATAGGGAGATGTATTCGTTGTTGTAATAGAATCCAGCAGCAAAGCACTTGCATCGTAGGTTAAGCCCGCCACACAGCGCAAGTACGACTTAGAAGTAATGTTGTAGTTATACGAAAACGCACTAACTCCCATAGTAGATTTAAAATAAATATCAAACTCCTTGCGCCCTACAAAATCGGTAGGAGCTACGTCTTTACCCAATATATTATTGCTACCCAGTCCGCCCACGCTAAACCATGTAAAGCTACCTTTGGCAAATGGAAAAAATAATTTAAACGTTAAGTCTTGGTATTGCGGCACACTGGTAGTACCATAGTTTATACCCAGTTTTTTTATTACCGAAAATACACTGTATCTATAGCCCACCATATAACTTGAGCCTTTTTGTTTGTTGATAGGTCCTTCGGCATTGCCCTCAAACCCATTAAAACCAACCTGTGCCGTAAACTCGTGTTTTTCGTTGTTACCGTTGCGCAATTTTATATCAAACACACCGCTCAAGGCATTGTTATATTCGGCAGGGAAAGCACTTGTGTAAAAATTGCTATTTGCCATAAAATTATTATTTAAAATACTTACCGCACCGCCTGTACCTGTTGCGCTAAAGTGGCTTGGATTGGGTATATCAAAGCCATCTAGCCTCCATAGCAAACCACCTGGCGCATTACCTCGTATAACTATATCGTTGCGTATATCGCTCGTAAGCGATACGCCTGCGTAGTTAGCCGCCATACGTGCAGGATCATTAAAACTACCTGCATAACGGTTGGCTTCGTCCACACTAAATTGTCGTGCGCTGGCAGTTGCCATTTCGTTGTTGCTTTTGGTTTTATCGCCACCTGCTTTTATTTCTACGGCTTTTATTTGCACGTAACTTTCTTCCAACTCTACGTTTACTATCATCTCCTTGCCCGAGTTAAGTATTACTTGCATTTTAGCAGGTGCATAACCTATGTACGAGGTTACTATTTGCTGCTGCCCAAGTGGACAATTATCTATGCGATAATTTCCATTAACGTCAGTACTTACACCAAGTATAGGCTGTGTGTTGGCTACCAATACTATTGCGCCTATTATGGGTTGATGTGTAGCGGCATCTATTACTTTGCCACGCACTACTTGCTGTAAAGGTTGCGCAATAATCTGTTGTGAAATAAATACAACAATATAAAGCAGTAAGTTATTTAGTTTCATTAAAATAATCGTTCATTGATTTAAAACTTTGGTAAGGGCCATCAACCAAAAACATATTTAAAAACCAAGCAGGAATGCTACCTGCAGGGTTAGCTAATGCCATATAAAGCGCATCTGTTTTGTTGGGGTATAGTACATTTATTTGCCATTGTGCTGCAAATTCGGTTATACGTATATAGTTTTTATTGCGAGGAATTAAATCAGCCATTACCTCCGATGATATGGATATATTTTTGTTGGCGTGTCGTTTTACTTTAAATAAATACACCACTTCTCTATCCATTACTGGCCAAGGTAAATCGTATTGTTGATGAAAATAATAGGCCGTATCGCCATTGTTTTTGAGCAACTCGGAAAATTTGCAATTGGGCAAATTCTTAGTGTGCATAGCAGGCGATAGTAAAAACGCCAAAACCTTATCAGGACTGGTGTTAAATACCGTATGTGCTTTTACCGCATTTACCGCTGCTTTGGGTGGTTTGGCAGTATATACTTGTATGTTGTTTTTATCTAACTTTTTAGCCCAAGTTAGGTTAAACTGTGCAGTGCAGGTAAGCACATTAAACGCTAAAAAAAACGCTAAACTAATTTTAATTGTACTCATTTTAATTTAGCTTTTTTTTAATTTAGTAACGTACTATTAAATGATTAACACAGGACGTAATTCGTAATTTTTAATTCGTAATTAACCTTTAATATACTACTGTACTTTGTTTTATTTTGTTTATGATTTTATACGCCACATCAAGCGCAGCATAACCATCTTCAATACTTACGGCTGGTGTGGTATTGTTTATTATAGAATTATAAAAACTCAACAACTCCTCACGTATAGCATTGGTGGGCGATACAGCAGGGTTTTCAAAATAAATTTGTTTTACATTGTTGCTATTTTTACTATCCAATGTTATTGCAAATGGGTCTTGCTCAGCATAAGGTACTTCTTTAAGACGAATTAAGTTGGTTGTTTTTTCAAGAAAATCAATACTTACATAAGCATCGTTTTGAAATATACGAGTCTTACGCATATTTTTCATACTCATACGGCTTGCAGTTAAGTTAGCTACGCAACCATTATCAAACTCAAGGCGAGCGTTAGTAATATCGGGCGTTTCGCTTACTACCGATACTCCGTTGGCACTTATTTTTTTAATGTTTGATTTTACTAAACTCAATACAATATCAATATCATGTATCATTAAATCTAACACTACCGATACGTCTGTACCACGTGGATTAAATTGTGCTAAGCGGTGTGTTTCTATAAACATAGGTTGCTTGCAGTACGGAAAAGCCGCTACATAAGCAGGATTAAAGCGTTCTACATGCCCCACTTGCACCATTACGTTGGCTTCTTTAGATAGGCTTAATAGTTTTTTAGCCTCCTCAATAGTATTGGTTAATGGTTTTTCTATAAATACATGCTTAGACTTTTTTATGGCTTTAGCAGCTATTTCGTAATGTGTAACGGTAGGCGTTACAATATCTATTACATCGCATTCATCAATAAGTTGGTCTAAATTGCTGTAATATGTTACACCTAAATCGTGGGCTACGTCGTGCGCATTTTTAGCATCAACGTCGTAAAAACCAAGTAGTTTATACTCCGTTATTTCTTTAGCACATTTAATGTGTATTTTACCTAAATGCCCAGCACCTACTATTCCAAGTTTCAACATTGATATACTTTTTGTATTAGATTAATTTATTAATACAAATGTAAACACGTACATAAATCAATAGCGTGTGCAAAATTTTACTTTTGCACACGCTATTGTGTATGGTAAAAATTAATAAAAGTAATATATTACTTTGCTGTACCAATTGTTAGCGTGCGTACTGTAGTAATCCTCGAGGCTTGTGGTACGCATAAGTTAATTTTAGTTAGTATGTTTAGTAATAACGTTTCACTAAGTTGTGGAGTTAGTTATTTGTACGAAAGTTGTTTGTTAAATACTATATTTGTTATTAAACACAACCAATGAACTTAATAACTAAAGCGAGTAACGTTTATAAACGCATAAGCCAAGAGCCTTATTATAATGCAAAGTTGAAAATACACGCTGGCGGTATGGGTGGGGCGATTTATAGGTAAAGTTATTGGTAATAGAACAGCTGTTTTAGACAAACAAAATAATTTATGAAAAAGCTAATAATTATATTTTTATCATTGTGCTTGGGATGCGCTAAGGTTACTCGAACAAGTAATTTGGAATGGAATTCTGCTATAAATGGGAACACATTGTTTTTAGCGTATATAAATGACACTCCCATGTTTTTTGACTCATTGAAATTGAATTATAGAGTATTGTATTCATTTAGGGAATATCAAGGTTGTAAATGGGCTGTAATACCCATTAAAGTAGTTGATGAAAAGGCAACAGTTAGGGAGAGTAAAAACAGTTATTTGTATAATTTATCTGGCGTTAAGGACTCTGTTTTGTATTTCCAAAGTGTTAAATATATTAT
>JBEBIC010000093.1:0-10227 GCA_040080595.1 Bacteroidia bacterium
TTATCAACGCTTTAGTACTAAAGCGTTGATAAACTCAGCCAACGTGTTGGATTATATGGAGTAAATGTATTTTTGTTTCGTCCATTGGCACAGTTGTATTGCTGCTTGTATTCAAGGCAAAAAAAACAGGGTTTTACTTTTCTTAAAAGTAAAACCCTGTTTTAAATAATAGTGTAGTATAATTATCCTTTTGTTACACGCTCTACATAATCGCCAGTGCGGGTATCTATGCGGAGTATATCGCCTTCGTTATAAAATAAAGGAACCATAATTTCGGCGCCAGTTTCTACGTTACATTTTTTAAGCGCTCCGTTTGATGTGTTGCCTTTTACAGCAGGCTCAGCATACGTTATTGCTAAGTTTACAAACGTAGGCGTTTCGGCTAATATAGGTAAGTCGCCCTCAAACGAAACCTTAATATCCATACCTTCTTTTACAAATTTGATTTGGCTACCCAACATATCTTTGGCAATGTTTACTTGCTCAAATGTTTCTTTATCCATTACACACAGCTCATCGCCAGCATCGTATAAAAACTCCATCATTTTGTGCTCTACACGTGCTATATCTACTGATTCTCCTGAGCGAAAACGATACTCAACCGATTTATTCGATTTTAAGTTTTTCATTTTAGCTTGATAAAACGCACGTAAATTACCTGGTGTACGGTGTTGATATTCTGTAATTAAGCACAACTCATTATTGAATCGTATAATAGTACCTACGTTAATGTCGCCTGTATCAGCCATTGTTTAAATAGTATTTGGTGTAAATGAATAGTAAAAAACGAGTTTAAATTTACAGTAAAAACTACGGTAAATACTCTTGTGTTTTGTCATAATTTTCTTCGGGGTGATCGTTTTTAGTTTCCTGAAAGCTCCAGTACGCTACTCCTGCAGCTATTGCAAGACCAAACGCCCAATTGCCCAATGCACCTATTGGTTTTAATACTGTAAATAATCCCTCGAAAAGATTTGCTATTGTTTCCATGTTTTTTTGGTTAAAATTATTACTGCAATAATAGTAAGAAAAATCAAATCAAAAAAGCTATTTTTGCACTAATGATAATCGGATTTTTTAGGGACAATCAGCCCTTTACTTACATACTCTTGTTTTTAATAGCGCTCTTGCTTTGGGGCGGTGCTTTTGCGCACGTACCTTATGTTGCGCTTAATTATAAAATGCCCTTGTTTGATTTGGTGGCGCATTACATCAACGTGCGTTCGTATTACATAGTTTTGTTTACATTCATTACCATTATTGGCACAGGTATTATTATTAATTATACCGTAAACAAATACGATATACTTACCAAACACAGTACCTTACCTGCATTGTTGTACGTACTACTTATGAGCTGTACTGATACGCTTATTACGCTACATCCATCAGTACTGGCTAACTTTTTTATAGCACTATCATTTAATAGAGTTTTTGCTACTTACAAGCAACAAAGCGCTCTTACGCAGTTGTTTGATGCAGGTTTATTGCTAGGTATTGCATCGTTGTTTTACTTACCTTCCGTACTTATTTACTTAGCGTTAATTGTGGCATTAATTATATTTAACACCTTTAATTGGCGACAGTGGGTAGTTACTTTTTTGGGTTTAATAACCCCTTACTTAATAGTGCTTTCCTATTATTTTTATACTGATAAACTAGGCTTTTTTTGGGAACAAAAAATAATGTTTCCGCTACATTTATCTAACGATTTAAATGCGGGCACTACCTCTACGTATGTATTGTTGGCTATTTTGTTTTTTGTATGTACGTTTTCGGTAGTTAAGTTGTTTGATGAATATTCTTCTTATACCATTAAAACACGTCAGGCATTGTCGTATTTACTATGGTTTGCGTTGTGTGCATTTGCATCGGTATTTGTTGCGCCCACTTGGACATTCAAAGATTTTGCCTTGCTTGCTTTGCCATTTAGCATAGTTATAAGCAATTATTTTATAAACATAACACGCGAATGGATGGCCGAAACCCTATTTATTATGCTACTTTCGTGTGCGGTGTTCATACATTATTTTTAACCCTATTACTCACAATTTTTAAAACTAATTATTACTATGAAATTTGGTGTTGTTGTATTTCCTGGCTCTAACTGCGATCAAGACATGATAGATGCACTTGGTGGCGTATTAAAACAAGATGTTGTAAAACTTTGGCACAAAGATACCGACCTACAAGGCGTAGATTTTGTGGTGTTACCTGGTGGATTTTCGTATGGAGATTACTTGCGTTCGGGCGCTATTGCTCGTTTTTCGCCTATTATGACTGAAGTAATAAACCATGCTAACCGTGGCGGATATGTGATGGGGGTATGTAATGGTTTTCAAATATTGTGCGAGGCTGGTTTAACCCCAGGTGCACTGTTACACAACAACACACAAAAATTTATGTGTAAAAATGTGTACATAAAAAAACAAAGCAACTCTACCATTATTACACAAGCGGTAGATGCTACACTTGCATTAAAAATACCTATTGCACACGGCGAAGGACGCTACTTTGATGCACCCGATGCTATAAAAAAACTAAACGATAACGACCAAGTATTGTTTAGATACTGCGATGCACAAGGTGCTATTACCAACGAAAGTAACCCTAATGGTTCGCTCGAAAATATAGCAGGTGTAACCAATGCAGGCAAAAATGTATTTGGTATGATGCCACACCCCGAACGTGCTGTAGATACTAATTTATTAAATACCGACGGACTATCTATTTTTAATGGCTTGTTGCAACTTGGAGTTATAAGTTAAATAAAATGTACATTATACACTAATGCTACTAATAGTAAGTAACATACCCACGCCTTACCGCATACCCTTATTTAACGCTATACACAAGGCATTGCTTGCACAACGTAAGCAGTGCCTTGTTGTATTTTCTACACCTAGCCATGCGTTTCGTAAATGGAAAATAAACGAAACCGATTTTGAATTTAAGTACCAATACCTAAACACCGCAAGTACCAATAGCAACGAAAACACACGCTTTTCGTACAAAGGATTATTAAACACTATACGTACCCAAAAACCAAGCGTAGTGGTAGTTCCTGGCTTTTCTATGGCTGCGGCAATAGCCATAATTGGTAAATTATTTACTCCCTACAAATTGGTAATATGGAGTGGCACAACCAATAATCCTAACCGAAAAGTAAGTGCATTAAAAGTAATGTATCGTAAGATAGTAGCACAATTTGCCAATGAATACGTGGCATACGGCACTGCTGCCAAAAACTATGTATTGAGTTTAAATACAAGCTCAAAAGTAAACATAGCCTTTAATACTATTGATGTACAAAACTATTTTTTAAACAAACTAAACATAAACTATGCACCTTGCCAATTGCTATACGTAGGCAATTTTACTAAAGGCAAACAAGTGCATACACTTATTGCTATTGCTGATAAATTGCGAGGGCTTAATACTAACTTTCACTTAACACTTATAGGCAGTGGCGAAACATTTAATGATGTAAAAAACGAAATAGACAACTGCAATTTAAACCAATATATAACTTTAAAATCGCACTTACAAAAAGCCGATTTAATACCCGAATACCATAAAGCGCATGTGTTTTTATTTCCAAGTAATTATGATATTTGGGGCTTAGTAGTTAACGAAGCTATGGCGGCTGGCTTATGCGTATTTGCATCAGTAAAAGCAGGCGCTACATGCGATTTAATACAAGATAGTACAACAGGCTTTGTAGTAGATTATAATGCAACTGATAGCGTAGCACAACGCATATATGAGGTAATAAATAATACCGAACAACTTACTAAAATAAGAACTCAAGGTCAAG
Organism: Bacteroidia bacterium; assembly: GCA_040080595.1. GTDB lineage: Bacteria > Bacteroidota > Bacteroidia > UBA4408 > UBA4408 > JACMRI01. The sequence continues at coordinate 3,818 of JBEBIC010000093.1, forward strand.
CGTACTTATTACAAAACATAAGTATTGAAAAAGCAGCGCAAGTATTTACAGCCTTATTGGACTAAAACTGTAAAATACTTAAAAACCTATAATAACTCCGCCCCGTATTATGGGGTTATTATAAAACTTGGGGTAGTTGCTTTTTAATACCCAAAGCCCTGTTAAAGTGGCGTATATGTTGCCTCCTATGGGGTATTTAACTCCTGCACCAGCTAACCAAGTGTATATATAGGTTGTTTTTACAGGTGTGGGACTATGCACTACTTTTATATAATTATTTTCGTATTCGGTATGTAAAAACACCATAGGTATTGGAAACACGCGCGCAAACGGACTTACGCCATACGTCAGTATGGGTAGGCTGTAGGTATTATTATTTTCGAAATACGAAAAATTAAATGTATTGCCTACCGTTACATAATTATTGAGCTTATAACTTACCAATGGACTTAAAAGTATTGCAAAACCATTATTGTACGCTAAACCTATATTGCCACCTGTACCAAATTTATCTTTGTTTTTTTGCCACCATGTGGGCGGTTGCTCACGTGTGTTGGTGTTTTTATGTGTAGTATCTACTTTGGGTGTACGTGCATAATCATCGTTTTGTGCAAATGCTACTTGAGTGCTGCATAGGCTAATAATAATGAATACTAAGCGTTTTAATAATTGCATGGTATAGTGTTTTATAAGTAGTGTACTTACTACAATTTGGTATAAATATAATTGGTTTAATTTTGTGTTTTTTATTTACAATTAGCCCCTTCGTTAATAGCGATATTCAAACTTTGTAACGAGGTATGCGTTGCAGGTATTATCCATTCTTCGCTACTCGTTATAGTGCCGTATAACCCTTCTTGGTTTTGTGCTTTTAAATACGTTCCGTTATAATTATCTAAATACATATATGTGCAAGGTATCTCCATGGCAAACAATCTATTTAATGTACCGTCTTTGCCTTTGCTTGTAATTACTGCCATTCCGTGGCTAAAGGCATTTGCTTCTTGCACATCATCAGCTAACATTTTTTCGTTTTTTTTGTTGATGTAATTACTACCGTTAGCAGTTTCAATTACTGCAAAACCTTCGGCAAAAGGTTCGGCGCTTAGGTACTGTGGTGTTATAGCCCATTGGTTAAGTGTATTGTTTTTGTACCCCCATAGTTTAGTAATGGTATCTTGCGTGGGCGTTAGTATTAATTGTGCTAATGCACTCGCTTCGGCTAACGAGGTAGTGCCTTTGTAGGCTTTGTATTTTTGTTTAAATGCGGCAATACTATCTGCATTATAATTGTATGCGTAGCTTGCTAACAAAGCGTTCCAAGCTATAGGTGCGTTGGTAGCATTGGGTAATTCATACACATATTTTAAACTACCCGTATAGGTTTGCCAACCTGTTACATACATTGCATATAGCTTATCATACGCTACTGGCAATAAGGTATTGGTAGGGTTTTCGGTAATAAATTTTTTGAGCGATGGTATAGAATAATTTAATTTGTAACTATCAAACACCAAGGCGTCGTGTTGTTGCGATGCTTGTAAAGCCTCTGCCGACGTGGGATACAGGACAGCGTATTTTTTTAACGATCGTATGGCATCGTAACTTTGACTATAGGTATATAACGCTGTGTGCAAGTGTTGAGTAATAGCAGGTATGTATGCGTTGTTTTTAAATGTAGTTATATAACGTTGGTACTGTGCAGCATCATTACGCTGTATAAGCTGGGTATATAACAAATTGTTGTAATGCGCTTGCATTGCCACACTTAGTTTTTTAGGGTGAGTAGTTAGGGTAAATAAATCCTCTAACGATAATGTAGTGTGTTGCGCATAGCCTGTGTTTATTGCTACACAAAGTATAGCAAGCATTAAACTACGTAAACGTAGGGTGTAGTGTTTCATTGTTTTCTCAAAAGAATAATTAAGATTCCAAATGTAACAAATACTCCACACCCAAGGCATAGCCTTTTAGTCCCAAGCCACTTATAACACCTATGCACTTACTGCCTGTAAGCGTGTGGTGGCGGTAATCCTCGCGGGCATGTATGTTACTTATGTGTATTTCCAACACAGGAAGTGCTATAGCGCTTATAGCATCGGCAATAGCTACTGATGTGTGCGAATATCCACCAGGGTTTATTAGCACTGCATCAACAGCATTAATAGCGTTGTGTAGTGCGTTTATTAATTCTCCCTCTACGTTAGACTGATGGTAAGTAAATGCTACGTTAGGATAAGTGGTTTTAAGGGTATTAAAAAAATCATCAAAAGTAGTGTTGCCATACACCTGTGGCTCGCGTGTACCTAGCAAGTTAAGGTTAGGGCCGTTGAGTATAAGTATGCGTTTGTTCATTGGTTAGTTTAGTTATAATTAATTTCAAACTGCGATAAGAAATTACTTTTAATCATCTCGTTTACACAATTAATATTGGGGTTGTAGGTTTTTAAGAGTTGAATATAGATAGTATAACTCATAAATATACGGTGCTCATTGTAGTTAAATATAACTTGCACAGGATTAATTACGTAGCACATATTTGTACTAAAACGTTCTGTTTTAAGTGTAGAATACGTTTTTTCAAATTTAAAAATAGAATTAATTGTATTGGGTAAAACATTATTTGGTATTATGTATTGATATCTACCATCTTCTGTACTTCGTTCAAAAGTGTCAATCCTATAAGTTATCTCTTGAAAATTAATAGTGATATTACTAGGAGTTATAGAGTCTATTTTATCTTTATTCATTTTAGAATAAATATCTGTTGCAAAAACATTAACCGAATTTTGAAGGCAAATTTGATTGTCAAACACAACACTATGAGGACTTAAACATTTATTAAAAAGTATTTTTTCGGTTGTTAGTGTTAGCTTTTTAAATTGTTCCGTTTTAATTATTTTACCGATGTTCATCAGTGAAATATGTAAAAAAGAGGAGTTGTAATTTCCGCTATAATGATCCATTTCAACAATACTATTAATTGATACAATAGCTAGCGTATCAAACGTAGAGTTCCACGCTACAGTAATGCAATAGCCCAAACTTTTTTTTGTTTTATTCTCATTTATTGTGGATATAACTTCATCTTTTGTTAAGCGTTCAGTAAAAGCCCCCCATTTTGAATAACGAAATACGTCATTATTTTTATTAATTAATAAATGGTTATAAATATCATTACTCACCGAATCTAAAAACGCTAGGTCTTTCGGTTCTATTTCGTTATTCATAATATTTATACTTCCATAGTGTAATTTTGCTTGCTGCGCCACAACGTTTCCATTGCTCCCACAAAATAAAATTAACACAGAAAAGAGTACGGTTTTAATATTCATTTTATTTTAACTTTTTTATTTGCAGAATTCAAGAACATATTTACTTCCGTTTTTTTCGTAATATAACGTCTGTATGTCTAGTATCTACATACTAAAATCTATTTGTAATACCCGTTTTTAATATTAGTACGTATAGCATTCCAATATTCTTTGCCATAATTTACAAATATTTCTTCGCCCGCTTTTAGGTTGCGGGTAGCTTTTAGGTAGCCTGTTTTTTTCTCAATATGAAACACGGTATTGTTGCGTAAGCCTTTTACACGTGTAATACCCGCAGCGTCATTAGCATAGCGTGCCAAATGTTGAGGCGTATCAAAGGCATCAATACACAGGCGTTCGCTTATATAAAACACATAACCCTCTTTATTGTCAATAGCACGTTTGGCACATTGTTTCCACGTATAGGTGTCGCCCAAATATTGTATAAATAATGTTCCTTTGGCAATATTTTCGGTGGTAAATAAGCCTTTGCCTGCATTTGGAATTTGAGATGCTTGTATTACTAACATTTTAATTTTTTTTGTCGTGTAAAACTCTATTTTTGTAATTATGTGTAGTAGTTGTGTATTAACCACAAACCTACATTTATTTTTAACAATTATTTTAAATACTTAAATATATAAAACGATATGGGTTGTGGAAGCGGAGGTTGCGGAACAAGTAGTACTACTAACGGCGGTGTGCCTGCAGGTTGCAATAGCAACGGCAATTGCGGTACGGAGAGTGGTTGCAATAATAAACTAAATGTGTTTGACTGGTTATCCAACATGGATTTACCACAAGGGCAAACCGAATTTGATATAGTAGAAGTACGTTTTAAAAATAGCCGTAAAGAATTTTTTAAAAACGATACAGGTTTAACCTTACATCAAGGCGACTTAGTAGCCACCGAAGCCTCGCCAGGGCACGATGTGGGCGTAGTATCGGTTACGGGAGAATTGGTGCGTATGCAGCTTAAAAAGAAAAACATACCGTACGATACTGTCATCCAAAAAGTATATCGTAAGGCAAAACCGTCTGATATTGAAAAATGGAAACAAGCACAATTATTGGAAGAAAAAACAATGTTCAAAGCCCGCAAACTAGCACTAGAACTGGGCTTGCGCATGAAAATAAGCGATGTAGAATATCAAGGCGATAAAAGCAAAGCCATGTTTTATTACACTGCCGATGAACGTGTGGATTTTAGAGAATTGATAAAAGTAATGGCGCAACAATTTTATGTGCGTGTAGAAATGAAACAAATAGGCGCACGCCAAGAAGCTAGCCGCTTGGGCGGTATAGGCTCGTGCGGACGCGAACTATGTTGCAGTACGTGGCTTACCGATTTTAGAACCGTAAATACCTCAGCAGCACGCTACCAACAGCTTTCGCTTAATCCGTTAAAACTAGCGGGGCAATGTGGCAAGCTAAAATGTTGTCTCAATTTTGAATTGGATAGTTATGTTGATGCGCTTAAAAATTTTCCTGATAATACTGTTCGTTTAAAAACAAAAAAAGGCGAAGCATTTCACCAAAAAAGCGATATTTTTAAAGGTAAAATGTGGTACTCTTATACCTCCGAACCAGGTTTGTTTATTGAGTTTAGTACCGCTTATGTAAAAGAGGTATTAGACCTTAACAAAGAGGGCGTATTGCCTGACGAGTTAGTGAGCGATGTAATAGAAACAAGCGTAAACAAAGTAGTGGCTACTGCCGAAACATCGTTTAGTAACGTAGTAGGACAAGATAGTGTGAGCCGTTTTGATGATAAAAAGAAACCATCTAACAACAACCGTAACAATAACAATCGTAACAAGACAAGTCGTCCACGTACCGTAAATGCTACAATCGAAGCCCCTAGCACCAATGTAGCAGATGTACCAAAAGAAACCACAGTACGCACACCAAACACACGCAACAATAATAATCGCAATAATAACAATAGGAACAATAACAACAGAGTAAAACCTACTGCTACCAACGAAACAGGCGAAACAACCACAGTTGCAACGCCTACCGCTACACAAAACACTACCGAAGGCAGTACAGATGCACCTCGCCGACCATTTAACAAGAGTAGAAACAACAATAATCGTAACCGAAATAATCGTAACAATAGCAGTACTAACCCCACTCCTCCCCCAACAGCCTAAGAAATAATTACGAATTAAAAATTACGAATTACGTTTAATATTTAACGTACACACAACTATTTAATATTTACTTAACCAAATGCGTACATTAATATACATAACCACTATTGCTTACTTATGCGTAGCCCTTACCAGCTGTGGCAATAAGCAAGTATATAGCCAATACAATAGCATTAACAACCACACGTGGCAGGTAGATTCGGTGGCTAACTTTGCGTTTACTATTACCGATACTGTTAATAAACACAACGTATTGCTAGGCGTGCGCAATGGTACGGAGTATAGTTACAGCAATATATTTTTGTTTGTAAAAACTACATTCCCCAACAAAAAAACAATAAACGATACCGTAGAAATACTACTTGCCGATACGCAAGGCAAGTGGCTAGGCAAAACAGTAAACAACCTTATAGACAATCAAATACTATACAAACGAGGCATATTATTTCCGCTCAAAGGCAACTACACCATGAGCGTACAGCAAGGTATGCGCGATGCCAAACTTGCACAACTATTTGATGTGGGCGTAACAATAAACCAAAGCGAAAAATAAATGCAGTTTTGCAATATTTTTATACTTTTAAGGCATAATATTTTACAACTTAAATTTACAATAAATAAAAACTAATAAACATATAAAAAACGATAACATCATGGAATTAAAAGAAATACAAGAATTAATAAAATTTGTTTCTAAAAGCGGAGTTAATGAAGTAGAATTAGAGCAAGATGGCTTTAAAATAGTAATAAAAACAGGCGGTACAGCACCAGTAATGATGCAGCAAGCACCACAACACTACTATGCACCACAAGCGCAACAACAACTAGCAGCACCTGTAGCAGCAGCAACCAACACACCTACCGATGCACCAGTAACTACACCAACAGCAAGCAATTTAATAACTATTAAATCGCCTATGATTGGTACTTTTTACCGTTC
>JBEBIC010000094.1:0-10209 GCA_040080595.1 Bacteroidia bacterium
TTAGGTATTTGGTTAGTTACACAAGAGGGCATTGTTTGTAATAATTTGCGAGATTTGTTTAGTGCTGGAGGCAAGGGAGAATTAATAATAGGGAGAAAAAAACACATAAATATACCTCGAGTGTTTTTAAATATGTTTAGCAGCCTAGATTCAATAATTGAACACATTACAGTAACACCAACTACTGAATTAAACCAATATTGGGAAACTAATGTAAGCAATGAAACTAAAGTAATAACATGGATTGATTTAATAGCAGAACATTCAAAAAAAATAGCAGATGCACAGCACTTAAATATTAAAGAAATGATAATAGAATTAATGATTAACCACCACCGCAACATAAAATGAAAGCAACCATACATATAAAATTAGTAAACGGAGATTTTAGCCAATCTATAGCTGATGATTTTTACGAGGGCGATGCCTCTGAAGATAACGTGCGCTATATATGGGAAGAGGAGTTATATTTTAATAACATAGACACATTTAAAATACTTAACAACGCCCAATACACCCTCAACTACGCTATTGGTGCCGATAGTAAGGAACACACCATTAACAATCTAACTATTATTGAAGGCGAAACCAACAAGGGCGTACAACAAATAATAGTATCAAAAAAAATAATTAAAAGCACCAATAAAACCACTACGCCAACTGGTGATGTAGTGTTTGAATTAATATTGAAAGACAATATTAATTTTTACAATCCAACGGACGGTATGTATATTATAGCAACCGATTTCCCAAAGGATTTACAAAAAGTAACGCAATTAGCAACCAACATAGACGAAGACGATGAGCAAGAAGAAGAATGATAAAAAAGAACGCTACGAAGATAAAAGTAGAAGAAGCGCAGGCGGTAGTAGTAACCGCAAGCCTAGTAACGACAGCCGTGGTGGAGCATCAGCTCCTAAAGGCAAAAAACCAATGACACTATCGGAAGAGGTGTACCGTTTGTTTTTTAAAAATCCTAAAGAAGAATACAATTACAAACAAATAAGCGCTGCATTACTTATAGACGACCAAAACGAACGATTAACGGTAGCTACCATACTTTCGGAACTTGAAAACCGTGATATGATAAAGCAAACTGGACACGGACAATTTATGTTAGTGCCTCGTACCAACGACCCTGTGGGCGTAGTAGATAGAACTAACGGCGGTGCGGTGTATGTAACTATTGAGGGCTATGATGTAGATATATCTATACTACCCAACAAACACAAAAACGCTATGAAAGGCGATACTGCTCGTGTACACGTGTATCCTAACCGTGGCTCACGCAGGCAAGAGGGCGAAATAGTAGAGATAGTACAACGTGCACACCAAGAGTTTGTAGGTACAGTACAACTAAGCGCACGCTACGCATTTGTAGTGCCGTCGGACGCACGTGTACCCTTCGATTTCTTTATTCCATTAAGCGAGCTTAACGGAGCTAAAGACAAACAAAAAGTAGTAGTACGTGTAGTAGAATGGCCCGAAAAACTTGAAGATAAACCTGTAGCAGTAATAAAAGAAGTACTAGGTAACGCAGGCGAAAACAATACCGAAATGAATGCTATAATGGCGGAGTACGGCTTGCCTGTTGCGTTTGATAAAGCCGTTGATGATTTTGCTAAAGGCATATCTAACGTAATAACCGAAAAAGAAATAGCCAAACGACGTGATTTTAGAAACGTACTTACCGTAACTATTGACCCCTTTGACGCAAAGGATTTTGACGACGCCTTATCGTTTCAAACCCTTGATAATGGTAACTTTGAGGTAGGTGTACACATTGCCGACGTATCGCATTATTTAGCCGAAAATACTATACTGGATAACGAAGCTATAAAGCGTGCTACATCAGTCTATTTGGTAGATAGATGTGTGCCTATGTTGCCCGAAACATTAAGTAACTTTTTATGTTCGTTGCGTCCGCACGAAGAAAAATTAACCTTTAGTGCCGTGTTTGAAATTAAGCCCGATGCTACTATTGTAAACGAATGGTTTGGACGCACGGTAATAAATTCCGACCACCGCTTTACCTACGAAGAGGCACAACAAATTATTGAAGTTAAAAAAGCTACTGATGCTAAAATACCAGTAGAAATAGACTTTATGGCGTTGTACAAACAATTAGGCATAAACAAAAACATAGGTTCGGCTATTTTAGAATTATATAAATTACACTTAATAATACGTGCCGAACGTTTTAAAAACGGAGCTGTTAATTTTAATGCGCCCGAAGTTAAATTTAAGCTCGATGCCAACGGAAAACCATTGGGTACATACGTTAAAGAAAGTAAAGAAAGTAATAACCTTATAGAGGAGTTTATGCTTATGGCAAACAAGCGTGTGGCAGCATTTGTGGGCAAAAGTGCTAAAACAGATTACGACAAACAAATAGTACAACTTAACGCCAAGCCTAAGGGCAGCCCTACGTTTGTATATCGTGTGCACGACAAACCTAACCCTGAAAAGCTAAGTATATTTATAGAATTTATAAAACAATTAGGTTACAACTTTAAGGGCGGAAGCGACAAACAAGTAAGCGCAAGTATGAATGCTTTGGTGGACGATGTAAAAGGTAAAGGCGAACAAAACTTAATAGAAACTATGGCAATACGTACCATGGCAAAAGCTATTTACACTACCGAAAACATTGGGCATTACGGACTTTCGTTTGATTACTATACGCACTTTACATCGCCCATACGTCGCTACCCCGATGTAATGGTGCATCGTTTATTACAACATTATTTAGATGGAGGAACTGCGGTAAATAAAAATACTTACGAGGCATTGTGCAAGCACAGTAGCGACCGCGAAAAACTTGCCGCCGAAGCCGAACGAGCAAGTATTAAATACAAGCAAGTAGAGTTTATGAAAGACCGTATAGGAGCAGAATTTGCAGGTACTATAAGCGGCGTAACCGAGTGGGGCATGTTTGTAGAAGCTACTGATACCAAGTGCGAGGGCTTGGTACGTATGAAAGATATACCTGGCGACTACTTTGAATTTGACGAAAAACGAATGGCTGCCGTAGGTGTAAAAACCAAAAAGATATATCGTCTTGGCGACAAAGTACGCATAGAAGTAAAACGTGCCGACCTTGCCAAAAAACAATTGGATTATATACTAATAGAGGATAAAATTTAGGCACATTATTTTTGTATGAAATACATTACGCTACTCTTATTACTATTAGTAACGCTTACTATTAGCGCACAAGATTTAACCCTTGCTTACGCTAACGTAAACACTACTAATAGTAATAAATTAGATAAAATAATAGTAACAGGTAAAATAACTAATGCAGGAAACGCATTAGCAAACGAGTCCTCGTTATATATTTATTTTACTACTAATTTTGTATTTGATTCTGCACATATTGTAGGTAAAATATCCATACCAACATTAGCCGCAGGGCAATCATCTGTATTTAATTATATTTATTTTATTCCTGCCAAGGCTAGTATTGGCGGACATATTATAGGTTTAAAAATTGACGGTGCTAATAAAGTAGCCGAAACCAACGAAAGTAATTTGTATTATTTACCCGAAATAGTTGGAGTAAATAATGTAGTAAGTCCAACATTAAAACTGCCCTACCCTATTGTGTTTGTACATGGTTTAAATGCAAATAGCGGTGGCTGGAATTTAACTACACAAGTATTAGACACCACTTTGGGCTATGCGTTTGGTGGGCGTTTAGATTTTTGTTTAAATGCTGATGATAATAAATTAGTAGCTAAAATGCCTGCTGATTTTATTGATTTTACAGCAAAAAAATTAGCGGCAAACTTAACCAAAGGCGATTATTATGCCGTTAATTTTGATGTGGACTCCTTAGGCGTGTATGATGTTGACGACTATCTGCATCAAAGCAATCAATCGGCTATATATAAGCAAGGTTATGCTATGAGCAAAGCTATTAAACACATACTCACAATTACAGGTGCCGAAAAAGTACTAGTAGTAGGGCATAGTATGGGTGGTTTGGCTACACGCGAATATTTATCAAATACCGCATTATGGCAAGCCGATGGTAAACACCACATAGCCAAACTATTTACTGTAGGTACTCCGCATGGAGGTAGCAACAGTACTGCGGGCTGGTTAAGTATATTTGCAGGTATAGATAGAAACTCCGAAGCATGTAGAGATTTAAGATACCCTGCCACTTTTTTTGATGGTAAATATTTGTTTGGAGGTAAGGAAGATGTTACAAATAATGGAGGGTATAACAATGAAGATATTAACTGTAACGGAACGGTAGGAGATACTGTGCAAGGTTTAAATAATAAAACCTTGCCCCTTGACGTTGCTTATACCGCACTGTTTGCCAACAACGCACTAACAGGCGGAGATGGCGTGGTAGCAACCCTTAGGGCTAATATTAATAACTATGGACTAACAGGCGTACCTAGCGGATACGAAGCCGACACGTTAATAAATAGCTCATTTGCATTTGTACAAAATCATACTTATTTAACTGATGATGCCCCTGCTAATATGAAAGGTATGGACGAGCCTCATAACATTAAACACGCCTATACTATTGCTATGGGCGACTTAAAAATGGGACATATAACACAACAAAGCAAAACCAACAGTGCTATAGATTATGATAGATATAAATTTAGTAACGACTCAGCACGTCGGGTGTATTTTACGTTTGCTAATTTGTATGGCAATGATTACAAAGTACGTATATTAAGTAGCGATACATTGGTTGTTTTTGGTGTGTTTAAATCGGGAGGTACGGCTAATATAGACACCTCTTTGTATCTCAACGCAGGAAATTATAGTGTAGAACTATCATCAAACCCAACTGCCGATAGTTGGAAATATCCCTACTATTATACTATTGATAAAAAAGCGTATTTCGCTAAAAACGCAGTAAAAACAACTATTACTGATAGTGTAGGAGTAGCTATTGCGGTGCGCGTGTATCCTAATCCTGTAAGTGATGTTGCTAACTTAGTTATAGAAAGTACCGCAGCAAGTAACGATGTTACGCTACAACTGATAGATATATATGGGCGAATAATAGCCACGCATCAAACGGCTATTAATAAAGGTACTAACTTACTAAGTATTGATGTAAGTGCAATAGAACAAGGTGCTTATTTTTGTAAAACAAGTGTAGCTAATGCTGTACCTGTGGTAAACAAACTGGAAATTATACGATAGTTAAACAACGCTAACTCACTCGTATTTGCTGTCCTACACGTAATGTAAAGCGTTTATTAAATCCGTTTAATTCTTTAATATGTTGTACAGTTGTGCCATAGCGCAATGCCAACGCCGATAGGTTATCGCCACTATGTACGGTATGCAATTTACTATTGGTAGGAAATGCTGTAAAGCCTGTTTTTGTGGCCTTTAGGGTAAAATTAGTAGCTTGTAGTTCGCTGTTTTTAAACGATATAAAATAGTTAGGATTAATAGGAATACCTTTAAAACGAGTTTCGAAATGCAAATGGCTACCCTCCGAATGCCCAGTGTTTCCGCCCATGCCAAGTATTTGCCCCGAGCGTACTACATCGCCCGCTTTTACTTTAAGTTTAGATAAATGTGCATAAGTAGTTTCTAAACCGTTGTAGTGCCGCACTATTACTACATTTCCATAGCCTTTATGCCACTGCGAAATGCGCACCATTCCTGCAAATGCGCAATATACCTTATCGCCCGTGGCTAAATCTATATCTACACCTTTGTGTTGTTTTCTATCTCTACAACCAAAGTTAGAAGTAATAGGCCCTATTACAGGCGGAATAAAATCGGCATAAAATTCTTTAAACTCTATTTGTAACGTACTGTCTTTGTGTAATGGGTTTCTACCAATATATGGGTTTACGTTTTTCATATCCCAGTAGTTGTAATGTTCATCGCCTGGTATGGCGGTTTGTCGCCAATTGATGTAATGCGTAAGCTCGTTTAACAAAAATTTATTTGGCTTTTTATGGTTAAGCATCGTATCTATTATCTTATATATCTCATCATCAGAATACGTATGATTAAGCACCGACTGCGCCTTGCATTGCACAGCAGTAAACACACATATACATATATAGATGTGTAGATATATAAAATAGGTAATTAATTTTGACTTCACTCCTATACCCTATAATAGTTTGCGAGTAGCTAAGCGCATACCTACATAAAAATTGTACTCGTAGTTAAGCCAATTGCTTTTGAGTTCGGTTTTTATGTTGTTGTTAATAGTTACAAAATTACTTGCAACACCAAAATATACACGCTTACCATTAAACCCTGCATTAGCTTTAACACGGCCGTTAAACGAAAAATTATCGTCGGCAGTGCTAGTAGAAAGTATTTTTACTTTATTCAACAACCAACCACTACCCGCATAGGCTATGCCGCCAACATAAAATTTTTTGTAGGCTAGTGTGTAACCATATCCTACAGATAATGATGGGCTTGCCGTTTGTATTTTTTGGGTTAAATCGTATTTGTCAAAATTAGTTCCTGTATTTGTTTGATGTATAACATAATCGGTTGTGCTGCGCATTTGGCGGTAGTTATACTCCATCATAGCTATAAACGAGCCTGCTGATTTTGTTTGACGTGCACCATTATTTAACATGGCTTTATAACTCCAGTTATTGCCATTAAATATGTATTGTACATTACTACTTACTTCAAACGATTTTAATAAGGGATCTATATAATTACTATTGATAGATTGTGCAGCACTTACTAATTGAGTACAATTACAATTACTATTTACCGAAAATTGCGAAAAGCTATTCAACTGATTTTCAAATACTAATTTATTACCCATGTAATTAAGGTCTAAACCCCAATACTTACTAGCCTCTTTAAGTGTTTGTGTACTATTAAACCATTGTTGTGTACCTGCAAATGTGTAGCCCAAACTAAAATTAGCAAGCGTAACCTGTGTGCCCATAGCCAATGGATAATTGGCGGTAAAGGTTTTTAAAATATTGGTTTTGTTTTTATCTTTTATAGTATAGCGCAAGCCATTACTGGTAAAGTAAAACTTTACACCTACCCAAGTGGTATATTTTTCTACATTATCGCCAGCTGTGGCAGATAGTACGGTACAGGTTAGTATAATAATTAAAGCTATATTTTTCATTGTTTGTGAGTAAGTGTATCAAGCGCTAATTTACAGTATTTACAACATATAGCAATAGTGTGTTATAAAGTTTTTATAACACACTATAAATACATGGATAAAGCCTATTTGCACACTCTCCATTACGCACTAAAAGGCGCAGAATGGATAGCAGGGCTTGTAATTAGGGTATTATAATTACAAATTACTAACTTTGGGTGTACTTATTTTTAATCGCAAATAGTTGTTTTAAAAAACAAATCGTAATTCATGATTGAATAAGTATAAACTTAAAATTTATATTTGTACTTACTACATTTAACTAACCTTATGCCCTTACTACCTGCTATTACATTGCCTCAAGGCACACTTTATTGTTGGCATATTACCGAAACACTTACTCAATTAAGTGCTTTGGCTACTGCTAACAACATAGCGTTTACTACCATTGCGGCAAGCACACGTATGCAACAAAGTATAGCTTGGAAATTAGTAGTACAAAAATGTATAAGTACTAACAACATCATTTATAGTAATAAAAAACCAAGTGTAGCTAGTACACACATTAGCGTAAGCCACACCAATGAGTATGCGTATGTACTGCATGCTTCTGAAGAATGCGGACTGGACGCAGAGTTGATTTCGGAAAAAGCGGTGCGCATAAAATTAAAATTTTGCAACACACAAGAGTTGTTGTTGTTTGAAGAATATGATTTTACTTTAAATGAATTTTACACACTACTGTGGTGCGCCAAAGAGGCTATATACAAGCGTTACAACGATGGTTATAGTTTTGTAAATGAAATTAAAATTAGTACTATTGATAGTGTAAACCAACAAATAACCGCACACATAAATACCCCAACTACTAACGAAAATTGCACTGTACATTATTTGCTCCACAACAACATGTACATTGCTTACGTACTATAATTTATGCCCATACACACCTACATACAAGCACAACTAAAAACTAACAAAAAAATGTTGGCCATACTCCTCGACCCTGATGATTATGGCAACGCAGAACTGTTAAAACAAACATTAACGGCTATTAACGCATCGTGTGTAAGTGTAGTGTTAGTTGGTGGTTCGGTGCTAACTACCGATGTAAATTTTAACGAATTTGTGCGCAATGTAAAACAACAGTGCAATAAACCATTGCTACTATTCCCTGGAGGAGGCGAGCAAGTAAGCTCACATGCCAATGGTATATTGCTATTGAGTTTAGTATCGGGCCGTAACCCAAAATACTTAATAGAAGAACACGTAAATAATGCTTTAGCGCTTAAACGAAGCAAACTAGAAATACTCCCCACAGGTTATATTTTGATAGATGCAGGACACGCCACAAGCGTAAGTACCGTTACACAAACACAACCTATACCTGCGTACAACATAGCATTAGCAAGTGCTACAGCATTAGCCGCTACGCAATTGGGTATGCAACACATTTATTTAGAAGCAGGAAGCGGTGCAACTAACGCAGTACACAATACGCTAATTACTGCGGTAAAAAACGAACTGCAACCCCAACATACATTGTGGGTAGGTGGCGGTATAAGTACCGCAAACAAAGCATTACAAGCCATTGATGCTGGTGCTAATATAGTGGTAGTGGGTAATGCAGTGGTAAATAATACTGCATTTATTTACGAACTTAGTACTATATTTACGCAATTAAATTCTACACAACAATAACTAAACTCATTATGCAAAAAATAGCTTTATATATTTCTATTATTTTATTATTAACGGTGCAAGCCTGCTCTACTAAGTTAGATGTAAATACAAAAAACGCACGCGAACTGGTGGTGGTATATGGTTTTTTGGACGCTAATAAAACCACACAATACATACGCATAAACAAAGGCATATTAGGTAAAGATAACGAAGAAATAAATGCACTAAGTAAAGATCCAAGTGCTAACCTATACGGTGCGGGCGAGCTTGATGCGTACGTGCAACGTGGCGAATTAGTGGTAAAAAGTGGTGTAACCGATACCGTTTATAAAGAAAAATATACCCTTACTGAAACATTTTATCCGCGCAATAGCGATGGTGCTTTTAACTTGGTATTTACAGGTGCTGATAGTAGCCGATTTAAAGGCAATGGTGTATATCAGTTTTCGTTTGCAAGCGCTCCTATTAATGATAAAAAAATGCGTGAGTCGGTGTATAAATTAGTAGCTACGGTTAAAGCCAAAAACATAACTGCAACCGCTATTACACCACTTATATATAGTGTAGATACGTACGACTCGTCGAGTATATCGTTAAGTACGTTGTCGTCAGAATTTAACAATAACCAATGGTTTACTAACGGCATACAATTGTTTACTTCCAATACTTCAAGCGACTTAGCTGGAACTAGAGCTATGAAATTTTCAACCGTACCAAGTGTAAATGCGTACAAGTACCAAGTATTTTATCGCCAACATATTACCGATTATAACAATGCCGATAGTAGTTTGGCAACATCAAAACGCAACTATTATGTAGATATAGATTGTGGTTATTATTTACCCGAATATTACATTGATAAAAACACCAAAAAATACACGCTAAATTTAAACATAGAGCCCACTGTAAACAGTATAACTGGAGCTTACATAGCTACCGAATTATCTAATGCTATGAAACTGCAACCTTATGCAGCCTCACGTAAACTAGGCATAGCAAGTATAGTAGTGTATGCTATAGGCGAAGAGTTAAAAACGTATCTGGACGTAAATAACGCAAATTATGGTTTGAATATAGATAAGCCTAATTATAGCAATGTAACAGTAAAATATGATGACGAAAACATTACAAAACAAGGCTTAGGAATATTTAGTTGTTACACATCAGGAGTGAAATTTTACTATGATGTAAACTCTACCATAAACAATGTTTACACTAAAAAAACATACCGTTCCAATACATTTTATTTAAACTTATATTCTTATAAAAAGATAGGATTGGCAGCTATAAATGCACCTTATAATTTTAAATATTATTATACCTACACCAATAGTACAGTACCTTACCATTATACGTATAACTACTAATAGTGTTAAGATTGGGTTGTGTTTAATACTTTGTAAGTTACGGAACAGAGCTAATTTGATAAG
>JBEBIC010000095.1:0-10191 GCA_040080595.1 Bacteroidia bacterium
TTGTCCACTTGAACTAAACATCTAAAAAACAGCATCAATTTTGTCCATTACGCCATAATTTTTATTTTAAGTTGGAATACGTTTTTATTTTTCAACTAATATACAATAAGCTGTTTGTTGCTTATGCTTCGTTTTGCAGCTATTACTTATTTTCGCTACCAATAGTGTCGCCACCTGTTGATACTGCGTATTTTTCGATACGTAATTTACCTCCACCTTCGGTTGTTATTACAAACGATGTTTCGGCAACCTCAGCTATAACGCCATGTACACCACCAATGGTAATTACTTTGTCGCCTTTTTTAAGCTCTTCACGTAATTTTTTAGCCTCTTTTTGTTTTTTCATTTGCGGACGCAACATAAAAAAATAAAATACAACTACTACCAATATAATTGGTAAGAAACTAATTAATGGGCTTTGTCCTGCTTTTGGCGGAGCCATTAATAAAATGTGTAATAAATTCATTATTGTTATTTGGTTTAAAATTTAATTAATGTGCTTGAGTAGCGCCGTTAGCATCATTAGGAGCATTTACATCGCCCATAATGGTAAGTACTTTGGTACTTGGTATGCAGTTGGTTACTAGTGTTACTGTTTTGTTTTGCTTGCCTTGTTTGCCTGCACTATCAAAGGTTACGTCAATAGTAGCTTCGGTACCAGGTTTTAAGGGTTGCTTAGGGTATTGTGGTACTGTGCATCCACAGCTTCCTTGTGCCGAACTTATGATTAAGTCCACTTTGCCTGTGTTTTTAAATTTAAACGCATATTGCACTTTTTCGCCTTGTTGTATTGTGCCAAAATCGTGTTCTTCGGTTTCAAATTTCATGTTAGGTAACTCATCAGGGTCGGCTCCTTCGGCAGCAGCTGTAAGCGGGTTACGTACCAAATCTACCAAGTCGGCATTTTCGTCGGTAGTAGTTTTTTCCTCTGCGCTATTGCAACCTACGGCAAACAGTAGCGTGGCTAAACTTAGGGCAAGTATAAAATGTTTTTTCATTGTGCTAACTACTTATTCGTTTACTAATGAAATATCAAACTGTACTAAGTTTACAAACTCTTGTATGCGTTCTTCTACCTCTGCACTTGTAAGGTTTAACAAGCGTTCGGTACCAAATTTCTCTACACAAAACGATGCCATAGCTGAACCGTAAATAATAGCACGTTTCATGTTTTCAAACGAAATATCTTTGGTTGATGCTAAGTATCCTATAAATCCTCCTGCAAATGTATCGCCTGCTCCTGTTGGATCAAACACGTCCTCAAGTGGCAATGCTGGTGCAAAAAACACTTGTTCGTTGTTAAACAATAATGCTCCGTGTTCTCCTTTTTTAATGATAAGGTATTTAGGTCCCATTTTCAAAATCTTTTGCGCAGCTTTTACCAATGAATATTCGCCTGATAATTGGCGTGCTTCTCCATCGTTAATAGTAAGTACATCTATGTGTTTAAGGTTTTCAATAAGGTCGTCCATGGCTATATCCATCCAAAAATTCATTGTATCTAATACAATAAGCTTAGGGCGAGTAGTCATTTGTTTAATAACGTCTAATTGTAATTTAGGCATAAGGTTACCCAACATCAAAAACTCTGCGTTGCGCATTTCCTCAGGCACTACAGGCGCAAAATCGGCCAATACATTAAGTTGTGTGTCTATGGTGTCGCGGCTATTCATATCGTTGTGATATTTACCACTCCAAAAAAACGTTTTTTCGTTTTCTTTTATCTGCAAGCCGTCCATATTTACGCCTTTAGATTTTAACAACTCGATGGTTTCCTTAGGAAAATCGCCACCTACCACACTTACTAAGCCCATTTTGTGGGTAAACTGCGATGCTGATAAGCATATAAAAGTGGCTGCACCACCTACTATTTTGTCTGTTTTGCCAAAGGGTGTTTCTATGGCATCAAAAGCTACTGTACCTACTGCTAATAAACTCATTTTGATTTTTTTTAAATTATTTTGATTTTTTTTTACAAAGATATTGTTTTATTCAAAACATTGTATACTTTTGTGCCAACAAATCAGCAATGATATTGTAAAATTCCTTGATAGCTCAGCTGGTTAGAGCACATGACTGTTAATCATGGGGTCCCTGGTTCGAGCCCAGGTCGAGGAGCAGAAAAATATTTTTTTCGCTCCACAAAAAATCTCCTTACAAATATAATGTAAGGAGATTTTTTTTGATATATAACTATCAAACTTAACACATTGTTGAATTTCCAAATTAATTTATCGCAGAGTTGCGCTGATTAATAGCGCAGTGTTTCGGAGAGTTTATTTGCTATGCGTAATTATCAAATTTACACATCATCAAATTATCAAATTAAAACTATGCAAACAACAATTCAAATACCTCTTCTATTTTGCCTACTAAGTGTACTTTTATAGCAAACTTATTTACATCGAGTCCTTTTACGTTGTACTTGCTAATGATGATGTTTTTAAATCCTAATTTTTCGGCTTCGTATATGCGTTGTTCTATGCGACTTACAGGGCGTATTTCGCCACTTAAACCTACTTCGCCAGCACAACAGTAACCTATATTTACTGCTATATCTTCGCTACTGCTTAGTACTGCTACTACTACTGCTAGGTCTATTGCGGGGTCATCTACACGTATTCCTCCTGCTATGTTTAAGAACACGTCTTTTATACCTAAGCGAAAGCCACAACGTTTTTCTAACACCGCTAATAGCATTGATAAACGACGCAAGTCAAACCCTGTAGAACTGCGCTGTGGTGTGCCATAAGCTGCTGTTGATACTAATGCTTGTACTTCTATTAAAAGTGGTCGTGCGCCCTCTATGGTGGCTGCTATGGCTACTCCACTTAATTGCTCGTCTCTGTTGGTTATTAATATTTCCGACGGATTACTTACCTCACGCAAGCCATAGCCTTGCATTTCGTATATGCCCAATTCGTTAGTGCTTCCAAAACGGTTTTTGGTACTGCGCAATAAACGATATACATAGTGTGCATCGCCCTCAAACTGTAGTACGGCATCCACCATGTGTTCCAGTATTTTAGGGCCTGCTATGCTACCATCTTTGGTTATATGTCCTATTAAAAACACAGGCGTATTACTTTCTTTGGCATAACGTAACAGCTCGGCTGTACACTCTCGTATTTGACTTACGCTACCTGGCGAGCTTTCTATATGGCTTGAATACAGCGTTTGAATACTATCTACTATTACTAATTGTGGTTGCAGTTCTTGTAATTGTGCAAATATATTTTGTGTAGATGTTTCTGTTAAAATATATAGTTCGTTGTTGGGAATATTAATACGTTCGGCACGCATTTTTATTTGCTGTTCGCTTTCCTCTCCACTTATATACAATACCTTGAAGGGTGCCATTTGTAAGGCAAGTTGCAACATCAATGTAGATTTACCAATGCCTGGTTCGCCCGCAAATAGTACTAATGAACCTGGTACAATGCCTCCGCCTAATACTCTATTGAGTTCTTCATCATTCAATTTGTAGCGTTGTTGGCTTCCCATTTCAATAGTGGGTAAGGCTTGCGGTTTGTTGCTACGTGGCTTGGTAGTAGAGTTAGTAAACAACTGATTGTTTCGTGTTTCTTTTACTACTACTTCTTCTACAAAAGTATTCCAAGCATTGCAAGCGGTGCATTTACCTAGCCATTTGGGCGATTGAAAGCCACAGCTTTGACAAAAAAAAGAGGTTTTTATTTTGGTGGACATAATTGTATTTTTTGATATTTTTAAATGTAAAGTCAAAAATACGTTTTATGATAATACCAACACTATTTTTATAGTGTTGGCGTTATGTTGAAAAACACACAATAGCTAAATTATTTGTGTATTTTTGTTAAATATCTACGTCATTAAACGAACACACTTGCTCTATGAAACACTTAATTTTAATAGCATTAACATTAATAACATTTACTGCTAAAGCCCAAGATACTACCCAAACAATACCATCAGCCAAATGGCAAGTAGGTGCGCAGTTTTCGCCCGATGCTACCACAGGAGTATATCGTTTTTACCCATATGGTTATACGCCTTCGTTTGGCTTTGCCACAGGACTAAACGCATCTCGCAAACTAAACAAACGCTTTAGGTTAGATGTTGGATTACTGTATGCGCAACGCAATGATGGATTAAAAGATTTGGTATTTAGTGTTGATTATAGAAATGGTTTTTCATACGACACACTTACATCATTTAAACTTAAAAATAACTTTATAGAAATTCCGTTAAAACTAAAGTGGCAATTTGTACAGCGTAAACGTTGTGTGTTTTATGCTACTATGGGCGCATCTGCTAATATTTTGGTTAAAAGTACTAGTAAATTTACTTATTACAATGGCACAACAAATGAGGTATATAGTACCGAAAAACATCCTACTAATTTTACAACACAAACCATACTACCAAGTGCGCTAATAGGAGTTGGTATGGAATATAAATTAAATAAAAAGTTAAATCTAGTACTACAACCTGAGTATCGTGCTTATTTTTTATCGGGCTACGGCTATATTGAAACCCTTACAGCCTTAGGTCTAAACTGCGGAGTGAGTTATAATTTATAATACCACAATGAAACAATTGTTTTTATTACCCTTAGCATTTATAACGCTAACTGCTAATGCTCAAAAAACTAATGGAAGTGCAGCTAAATGGCAGGTGGGAGTATGTTTTTCGCCCGATGCTACCAATTCTAATAACCAAGGAACTCCGTTTTTATATCGCACTTCGTTTGGCTTTGCTACAGGACTAAACGCCTCTCGCAAACTAAACAAACAATTTAGGGTAGATGCAGGATTGTTGTATGCGCAACGAGGTGAGAAAATGGAAAATTTAGTATGGGGTTGGCATTATCGACAAAATGGTTTTAATGATGACACACTTTATTCCATTAAATACAAACATAAACTTATTGAAATTCCAGTAAAACTAAAATGGTATTTTAAGCAAGGGAACAACTTTAATTTATATACTACATTAGGAGTTTCGGCTAACTTTTACGATGTTACTAAGGTTAAAGAAACGTTTTATAATAGTACTACAAAAGAAGTTTTTTTTCATACACTACATAACGAAAGTAATTTGTTGGGTAAGCTTTTTCCAAGTGCTATAATTGGTATTGGAGTTGAATACAAACTTAACGCTAAATTAAGTATAGTGGTTCAACCAGAGTATCGTTATTATTTAATAAGTACATTCGGCTATATTGAAACCCTTACTGCTCTTGGTGTAAACTGCGGTGTGAGTTATAATTTGTAGTCCCACTTTAATTTACACACTATTAATTTTATTTATCTACAATATACGCATTAGCTTGTGCCGTGGGTAGTAGCAATACATCGGCTATATTTACGTGTGCGGGGCGTGTAACCATAAAGTGTATTACATCGGCTACATCGGCTGCTAGTAAAGGGTTCCAGCCTTCATATACTTTGGCTGCTTTATCTTCATCACCCTTAAAACGTACCAACGAAAAATCAGTATGTACCGCACCTGGGTTAAGCTGCGACACTTTTATTTTTTCTTTTATTAAATCTATACGCATGGCTTTACTCAAGGCATCAACTGCAAATTTTGACGCATTATATACATTGCCTTGCTCATATACTTCTTGCCCTGCTATGCTACCTATGTTTACAATATGCCCACTTTTATAGGGCATCATAAACGGTAATACGGCTTTGCTTACGTATATTAATCCCTTTACGTTTATATCTATCATAAGATTATAATCGTTTATATCTCCGTCTTGGAACGTGCTACGCCCATGCGCATTACCTGCATTGTTAAGCAATATATCTATGCGAGGGTGCGTAGCTTTTAACGAATTTATTTGCGCAAACACAGCAGCTTCATTACTCACATCAAAACACAAGGTATGTACGTTTACCAATGTACCTAGTTCTTGTTTTAGGTCGGAAAGCTTGGCAGCATTGCGTCCGCAGAGTATAAGATTAATATTATGTTGTGCAAATAATTGAGCAGTAGCCTTGCCAATACCTGATGTTGCTCCTGTTATGAGCGCAGTTTTGTTTCCCATGAGTTAATGATAATGATGAGTGGTGCGTATTTACTAATACACGAAAATAATATAACTACTACAAATGGTAGTAACGGAATTTTATAACGTACAATAGCTCCAATTACAGGCGTAGATATACCTATAATAGTAGCTAATAGGAATATAAACATTAAACTCGCAAACAAGCGATAACGTAGCGTTTTAGTAGGTCTATCAAAATAATAAAGCGTATAAATACATACTGCAACTATTGCACAATTTTCAATTAAATTAATACTCATTATAGCACTATTGCAATGAAAGAATGTAGGCATAAACAACGTATTGTATATAGCATGTGGTGCCATAGTAAGTAAGCCTATTATGCTACCGTTAAATGTGGGTACAGCTATGTAGCTACCTGCTTTATAACTAAGCGCCATATTGTTAAAATCAAATTGTTTTTGGCGTAATATTTCCAACAAATTATACTGTGGTAGGGCGTAATGCAGGACTGTAATTATAAGTAATGTACTAATAATTAATGCAGGAAATATGAGTTTTAGCGAGTACTTTGCTACGTATGTTTCTATACTCATTAGTAACATAAGCACTGCTAAGCAAGGCAGTATATATACCTTAATATGGGCTAATGCGTATGCGCAAAGCAGTACTATTGTTAAGTTAAATAAGTGGGCTAAACTATATTTAGTTGTATTTATTAACGAGTAAAAGTTATATAACAACAGTCCAATACACAACAATAGTAAGGGTTCTTTGAGCACACCACTACTCCAAAACAACATGCTTGGCGTTAGGAATACTGCTATTACAATTAGTAAGGGGTTTAACTGTTTGCTCAACCAGTTTTTAAAAAAGTTATACATGTATAACAATCCTACGTAGCTTACAAAGTTAAAAACAATAATGTGTACATAATAATTGCCATTGCTAAGTAGCATACACAGGGCATTGGCACGTATTATTACTCTATTATCGTTATACAAACCATAGTTCCACGGTTTTACCCAATTGTACATTTGGGTGTAATAGGTATTGAGTTCTGGTGCGTTATCATGCCAGCCTGTAAGCATTTGCATATAGTGCGTAGGGTTAGTACCCAAGGTGTGATGTAGTACTAAGGCATCGTCAAAATACTTGAGCGCATCGCTAGTGTTTCGCAACGTATAGTGATAGCTATATATGTAATAAAACACAAAACCTACTACTACTTTTAATGCAAATAACCCCACACTTACTATGGGGTTAAGCTCGTTTATACGTAATGCCCTTGCATAATATATAGCTCCTGCGCACAGCATAAAACACACGAAAGGCAGGAGTAGCAACATAAGTAAGAGTGGGTAAATAATGTAAGGCTTAGCGTATAATTTTGGCTAATGTGTTTAGTATTATTTTAACATCGGTAGCAATGCCTTGTTGTTGTATGTACTGCATATTTAAAGCTAATTTAGCAGGCATTATTACGTTAATATAATCTTCATCGGGGTTAGTGGATTTTGCTAAAATTTCATTTTCGTCAAAGTAAGCAATAGAGGCTAAGTCGGTAATACCAGGGCGTACAGTAAGTACACGTAATTGTTCGGTGGTGTACATACTCACGTATTTGCGCACTTCGGGGCGTGGCCCCACAAGGCTCATATCTCCTAGCAATACATTTATTAACTGGGGCAGTTCGTCTAATTTATATTTGCGCAAATAATAACCAATACGTGTAATGCGTGGGTCTCTGTTGCCTATAGTTATTAAACCTTTGCCATCGCTTTGCGGACGCATGGTTCTAAATTTAAACAAACCAAAATCTATATTGTTTTTGCCTACACGTATTTGTTTATAAAACACACCACCTTTGCTATCTAGCGCTATAAGCACGCTTAATAATAACAACACTGGTAACAGTAGTAATAAACCAATGGTACTGGCACAAATATCAAAAATTCGTTTTATCAAAACTCACACAACCATTTAAACGTTAAGTACTTTACTTACACCGTCCACCACTGCATTTACAACAGTTTCAATGTTATCATCTGTTAAAGCATAAAATACAGGCAATGATATTTCGGTAGAAAAATTAGTGTACGTAACAGGATAGTTCCCAATATCATACCCTTGTTTTTTGTAAAAACTAAGCATAGGCACGGGTATAAAATGTACATTAACAGATACATCGTGGTCAAATATTACTTGCATAATAGCATCGCGTTGTACTTCGGTTATGCCCTTAATGCGTAAGGTGTATAAGTGATACGAGGTTAATTTATCATTGCTTACGTATTCGGGTATTACAGCCCAATCATACTTGCTTAATAGTGCAGTGTAGCGGTCGTATATTCGTTTGCGTTGTGGCAATATTTCTGATTCATAACGCCCTAACTCTACCAAGCCTATTGCGGCCGAAATATCCGTCATATTGCATTTATAACCAGCTTCTACTATGTCGTATTTCCAGTTGCCTTTTTGCATTTTGGCAAGGGCATCTTTATTTTGTCCGTGTAGGGTTTTTATACACAGCTCTTTGTATATTTCTTCGTTATCAAATGGAGCACTAAAATTTAAGGCAATAGCTCCTCCCTCTGCAGTAGTAAGGTTTTTAACCGCATGAAACGAAAATACCGAAACATCTGTTAATGCGCCTGTTCGTTTGCCTTTGTACTGTGCGCCTATGGAGTGTGCGGCATCGCTCAATATCATTATGCGCCCTAACTTAGTTTGATTAGCCCCATTTGCAACAAACAATGCTTTAATGCTAGCATCATTTACTAAAGTATTTAACTCGCTATAATCGCATGGATAACCCGCAAAATCAACAGGCATTATTACTTTAGTTTTTGATGTAATAGCTTTGCGTACATTAGCTACATTTATATTGAAATCAATGGCATTAACATCAACAAATACAGGCGTTGCGCCCATGTGTATAACCACGTTAGCAGTAGCGCAATAGGTGTATGCAGGCAATATAACTTCGTCGCCTTCGGTTACGCCAAACCATTGTAGCATTACTTCTAAGCCCGCAGTTGCACTGTTTAAGCATAGTGTAGCACCATTGCCATTGTAGGCACTTAATTCTTTTTCAAATTTTTTGGTCTTAGGTCCAGTGGTTATCCAACCCGATTTTAAGGTTTCAACAACCGAATCTATGGCTTCTTGTGTAATGTATGGTGGAGAAAATGGTATCATTTAATGGGGTGTATTTTAGAGTAAATAATAGTTTTTAAACGTAATTCGTAATTTTTAATTCGTAATTAATATTTATGTATTGCAAACTTAATTATAATTTGTAACAGCAGGTTGAATTGGTGTGTTTACATCAAATTTCTTTTTATATACATACAATACCACGAGCGTTATTACTATTGATGCTACGCCAATAATATAATCATTTTGCGTTGCGCCTATTTGCTCCGCACTATCCGTTAATAGGCCTTGTTGCGTGGCATAGCTCATAAGTACTGCACTGGCATTGTTGGTAAAATGCGCTATTATGGGTATCCATAAATTGTTAGTCCAAAGGAATAAAAAACCCAATACAGCACCAATAAGCATACGTGGGAAGAATCCAAAAAACTGCATGTGTATAGCACTAAATATAATAGCGGTAATCCATACGGCTATAGCAGGTTTTGCGTATTTATTATTTAATAAACGTTGTATAATACCTCTAAAAAATAACTCTTCGCCCACTGCTGCCATTAGTGCTACTATAAAAATATTGAGCAGTAAACCCATTACCGAACTTGTTTTTAAAAATAGTTTGGTAAGTACTTCGGCTTCGGTTTCTTTGGTGTGCATCCATGTTTCAATACCACTCATAAAGTTGGGTAAGTGTAGTATGCTATTCAAATAACCCAATAAATTAATAGCTGGCAAAGCCAACAACATCAAGGCTATGGTAGCCAATACCGTTTTAGTACTGGGTAATTTGTTTAATTTTAAATAGCCAAATACATTACCACCAAACAACTTAGCGGCAACTAATGCAGGCACTATAAACAAACCTAACTGATTGCCCAATTGCAATAGCTTGTATGCGTTTATTACATTTACATCGTTAGTGTTCGCAAATGCGTCATGTTGAGTAATCATATTTATACCCGTAGTAGGTATTAATAGAAGAGTAGTTATAAACAAAAATAAAAACAAACTCATCGCCGCCAATACAATAAACG
>JBEBIC010000096.1:0-10159 GCA_040080595.1 Bacteroidia bacterium
GCATATTATACAAAACCTAATACTAAAAAGCGTTTGCGACATTAAAAATCGGAAACGCTTTTTTTAGTACAATTAAATATCAATTAATTTAATAAAAAAATAACTATGTCAGCATTTATAACTTACACCAAACACAGTAACTACGCCACTATTACATTGAATAGAGCCGATAAGTTTAACAGCTTTGTACGCGAAATGGCGCTTGCTATGCTTACGGCACTCGATGATTTTGAACAAGACGCAAGCATGCGTGCCTTGTATCTTACTGGCACAGGTAAAGCGTTTTGTGCGGGGCAAGATTTGGGAGAGGTAATTGACCCTAATGGGCCACCAATATCCGATATTGTAAGCCAACATTACAACCCAATGGTAATGCGCATACGCACTATAGAAAAACCAATTGTATGTGGTGTAAATGGTGTAGCTGCAGGTGCAGGCGCTAATATAGCATTAGCGTGCGATGTAGTAGTGGCGGCCGAAAGCGCATCGTTCATACAAGCATTTAGCAAAATAGGTTTAATACCTGATAGTGGCGGAACATATACCTTACCACGCATAATAGGTATGGGCAAGGCTAGTGCACTTATGCTATTGGGCGATAAAATAACTGCCACCGATGCCGAAAAAATGGGTATGATATACCAAGTTGTTCCTAACGAAAATTTGGAAACCGTAGGGCTTACACTTACACAAACATTAGCAAATATGCCTACTGTAGCCATAGGCTTAACTAAGCGTGCGCTTAATGCAAGTGCCAATAATACATTGGAACAGCAACTTAAATTGGAAGACGAATTACAAACACTATCAGCCCAAAGCCACGATTATAACGAGGGCGTAAGTGCCTTTGTAGAGAAACGTGCACCCAAATTTACTGGTAAATAATACTACTTTTTTTGATGATGATTGAAGCCATAAACCTAACCAAATCGTATAATAACGTACCTATTTTAAAAGGCGTATCCCTAACTATTAATAAGGGCGAAGTAGTAGCTATAGTAGGTCCAAGTGGTGCGGGCAAATCTACGCTATTGCAACTATTGGGTACGCTAGATAGCCCCGATAGTGGCGAAGTACGCATTAATGGACAGTTGCTCACGGCGCTAAAAGACAATCAACTATCAGCGTTTCGCAATACCAATATTGGTTTTGTATTTCAGTTTCATCATTTATTGCCCGAATTTACCGCACTGGAAAACGTGTGCTTACCTGCCTATATTAAAGGTAATTTGTCGCAAGCAGAAGTAACAGCGCAGGCATTAGAATTAATGCGTTACTTAGGTATAGAAAGCCGTGCAAGCCACAAACCATCGCAGTTAAGTGGAGGCGAGCAACAACGTGTAGCTGTAGCACGTGCACTTATAAACAAACCTGCAGTAATATTTGCCGATGAACCCAGCGGTAACCTAGATACGCAACATGCACATGAGTTACACGAATTATTTTTTAAGCTTTCCAAAGATTTTGAACAAACATTTGTAATAGTAACGCACAACAACGAGTTAGCCAAAATGGTAGATAAACTATTTACCATGCGCGACGGTAAGTTAGTTACCGCAGAGTAAAAAAGCCATATTGACAGTTTTTTAATACACCTAATTTTAATTTGACTACTTGGCAAATTAATTGTAAATTAACTATCTAAATTATTAAAAGAAACTAACCATGGCAAACGATAACTTAAACAACGACGACGATTTTGATTTTGACGGAGAGGAAGGCAACGAAGAGGAGTTAGATGGCTTAGTTGAAAAATTTGAAAAAACATTGGAAGACGACTCTGCCGTGTTTTTTGATAGTGATGAATTTGAAGCCCTTGTTGATTATTATTTCTCAATAAATTCGTTTGACTATGCACGCAAAGCCTGCGATGCAGCCTTAGCGCAATATCCTTTTTTAAACGAATTTAAGTTACGTAAGGTGCAAATATTTGCATCAAACTTACAACACAAAGAAGCCCTTACGTTACTTAGTGAAATAGAACTTGCCGAAGAAAACAACGCTGAGTTTTATATGACTCGTGGTAGTATTTATAGCCAAATGAACGACTATAACAAAGCCATTGACAACTACAACAAGGCCTTGATAAATGCCAACGAAGACGAGATGGATTTCATCTACATCAACATTGGGTTTGAGTACGAAAACTTAAATAATTTTGATAAAGCCATTGTGTTTTTTCGTAAGGCGATTGAAGTAAATGAAGATAACGAAGCTGCACTTTTTGAACTTGCGTACTGTTACGAATTGGCAAATAAATCGCAAGAGTGTGTAGAATATTTTTTAACCTATACGGATAAAAACCCACTTAACGCATCAGCGTGGTATAGCCTTGGTGTGGGATATAGCCGTTTGGAGTTGTTTGAAAAAGCATTGGAAGCATTTGATTATGCCATAGCTATTGACGAAGATTTTGCATCGGCCTATTTTAACAAAGCCAACACTTACGCTAACTTAGAACGCTATGCCGAAGCCATTGAGCAATACGAGCAAGCCTTAGAATACGAAATAGCCGATAGCCTTATTTACTATTACATAGGCGAGTGTTACGAAAAAATGGGTGCACCCGAAAAGGCAATGAAGTATTATCAAAAAAACATAAGTTTGGATAATAATGCAAGCGATGCTTACGTAGGTATGGGAGTAGTGTTAGATACCTTAGACCGTACTAACGAAGCAATAGCGTATGTAAAAAAAGGCGTAGAAATAGAAGGCAATAATTCGGACTATTGGTACATATATGCCGATTTATTAAGCAAAGCGGGCTTGTACGACGAGGCGGACGATGCCTACCACAAAGTAATAGATTACGAACCTATGAACGAGGATATATGGGTTGATTTGGCTAATTTTTATTTTGAAACCGAAGATTTTATTAATGCCGAAAATACCATTCGTCAAGGGATAAAGTTGCACCCCGCTCGTGCTGATTATTATTATTTTTATTGTGCTTTGTTACAAAATACACAACGGGCGCAAGAATCATTATTGCAACTGGATATGGGCTTGCAACTTAATTATACTGAGCATACTGAGCTATTTGAGTTTGATGAGAAATTAAAAAACAATACCGAAATAGTAAACAGAATAGCAAGTGCTAAACCCGAAGAAAAATAAAATAGGTTGTTTTATAGCCCACAATTTAATTAAATTGTGGGTTTTAAAAATCTAAACCAAACGATGCGTAAAATACATTTTTTTGTAATAATGCTCCATCTTTAACGCCACGTGCCCAATCTAAGCGCACAAAGTAGCCAGCTAATTTAAAACGAAAACCTCCGCCAAAGCCCATTATTATTGGGCTTTCGTAGTTTTTGAGTACGTAGGTTATGTTACTTTGTTTAATAGTTTTGGTAAACAATATATTTTGGTCGCTATTGGGGTTACTGCCCGACCATGCCATACCTAAATCATAAAAACCTATTAATTGTAAGTTGTTCCAAAACTCCGATGATAATGGCTTTTTGCTAAAATAACGCACAAACGGAAAGCGTATCTCTTCGTTAATAACTGCAAAATTATTACCATTACGCACATTTTGTATAAAGCCACGCATATTGGTTGCTATGGTTTGGAACACATAATTTTGAGTATTATCCACACGAGTATCGGTATTAAATTTGGTTTTAGGGTACAACCAATTATCTACACCACCCAAATAATAAATTAGTTTTTGATTACTTAACAACGAGCTAGAAGCCGCCACACGACTTGCCCACAGCAACTCTCTATGTATTTTTACATACTTACGATAATCTAAACCTACTATAAACACGTTGTTTTTTATTTTGTTTACTTGTTGGTAATATTCGGCAAATGCTTTAAAACGTGTACCAGTAGGTAGGTTCATGCCTAAGGTTTGCGAGTCGTCTATTACGTATTCGGTTTTGGCTATTGCCCATGTAGTAAATATACTTTTGCGTTGCAATGCTAGCGCATCAGTAGCATAGGTACTTAGTTGGTCGTTGCGCAGGGTAAAGGTGGTTTTAAAACTCGTTATTTCGTTAAACGGATATTTTAGTTGTAGCTTTAATTCGTTGGTGCGTGTGTGTGTGCTATATGCTCCGTTGGAGTTTTCTATACTTTGGCGGTGGTACAAATAGGTTCTGTCCCAACGCTTTGCTAACTGCTCATACGCTCCAAAAAACTCATTACTTTTAAGGTTTGTACCCAATCTAAATCCGCCTGTAAAGCGTTCGTTTTGAAACAAATCGCTCGTGCCTAATTTTACAAAACCATTTACACCAGGGTTAAAAAAAGGTTGCCCTGCTACATACGTTTGATAGTTGCTCGCAAGCATTGTATTATCTACTTGTGTAACCAAATAATCTACCGTAAAAAACTTGTTGTAGTTAAGTTGTTTAGGATATATAAATTCGTTTACCAACTTACTACGCACAGTGCTAGAGTCTTTTGCGCCCAATACCACATTGGGTGTTGCTGTGTTACTCGTACTTGGACTATTGTTTATAATAGTGCCACTGCTGGTGGTTTCGGGTGTTTTTTGTTTTTCAAATTCAAACACATAATCCTCAATATCAATATAATTAGGGTCAGTATTTTTTTTGTTTACAACAGGTATTATGGTAGAATCTAAGGGGGAATAGGTATATGTTTTTTTACGATTATTGTTTATTGCTAAATAATACGGTGTGGCTTCTACGGCTTTGGTAGCAAGTGCTTCAGGCTTTATATAATCATACACATGCAACTCATACACACTTTTGTTTAAAATTAATTCGGCTTGTTTACCACCATTTACATCGTGCGTTAGTATAGCTCTGTTGTAATTGGTAATGGGTTTATAATTCATGGTGTATTTGTAATGCACAGCAGTATCTATATAATCTATAGTACTATCAAAAGTGGCAATGTTACGTTGTGTTATACCGTTATAATCGCTCAAAAATAATACGTGCGCTTTGTCGTACAACAAGGGCGAATGCTCATTGTCGGGCGTATTGGTAAGGCGTTTTAATGTGGTGTTTTTAGTTACATAATTGTACTGAAACAAATCCGTTTGCATACTACTCATTACCTGCATTGGTGCTTTAGGCGCAGGCGCATGTATAGTATCATCAGTACGGTTACTTGCAAACACAATATCATGCCCTTTGTTTATAAATATAGGTTGCAAATCGTTGTATATATCTTTGGTTATTTGCTCTATAGAATTAGAGCCTACGTTATACACATATATATCCGAAAAACCTTGTTGCACTGCCGATAGCGCCATTTTTTTACCATCACTAGAATAATTAACAGAGAGTATTTTTTCAAAATTAAATAGTTCTCGTTGTATTGTTTTGTGCGTTTCAATAGTGTAATTGTTTAACCAAATACCACCCAACTCTTCGCTTATAATACTTATAAATTCGCTAGTGGGGTGCCAAGCTAATACTGGATAAGTAGCATCAATATCTCTGTTTAATTTTTGCCCAGTGGTAAATATTTTAGTTTTCTTTTTAGTACTTAACTCTACTATATTTACTATAGTTTTGCCATTGTTGTTGGTGCAATAGGCTATGTACTTGCCATCGGGGCTTATTTTAAGCTCTCGTGCGGTATTTTGTTTTTTTGTTTTTAGTAATAGGTCAGTAATGGGTACAGCATCTCTGTTTCTATCAAACAACATATTTTTATTGATGTAATATTCTTTCCAATCGTCTAATAAATTTTTGTACGATACGCCCAATACATACATCATTCCGTTATCTACATTGCGGGTATAGCGGGTCATGTACAGCAAGTTGGTAATAGTGTTTGCTCCGTAAGTTTCGGCTATATATTGCCACAGGCTATGCCCTGCAAGTGTACTTTGTGTGTTGGTAAGGCGTGTAATGTCGTTGTATTTACCTGCTAACATAGCATCACGCACTTGGTTGTCTAGCGTGTAGTTCCAAGGTTCGGCGGTGTATGCGGCTAAGCCTTTTAAGTACCAATCGGGTACATTTATAAGGGCTTTGTTGCGTGCCATTTCGCGCAGACTTCCACCATACAATAGCTGATTAATAATAAGTTCGGTAAGTGCTTTTTTTATTTGTATTTCAAAATTAGCGTAGTTACCATCAAAGTACAAAAACACCTCGTTGCCCACTACATTAAGCGTTCCCGCCACATTATTATCAGCACTGTTGCTTAGTCCTATGTTGCTTTGTTTGTAATCGCTTTGCTTGTTGTACAGTACTACATGTATTTTATCGTCAATAGTTACTTCAAATTTTTCTTGTAATGCTTCGTAGTTTCTATCTATTATTTGTGCTGCATATTGTGCAATAGGTTTACCGTTTTGATAAAAGAATAAATCATATTTTTCAAAATTAAATTGACTCCACAAAAACTGTTTGTGTTGTATTCTATTTTTTCCAAAATCTTGCTGCGAACCATAGTAAAATTGGGCATTAGCAATGGTAGTACTCATTACTAATAGCAACAGTAGTACGCTACATTTTTGTATAATTGATGAAACTATTGTACGCATTATAAGATGTTAATTGTTGCTGTATTGTGTGTGATAAAGAATTAATTTAAACGTAATTCGTAATTTTTAATTCGTAATTAATTTGTGCTGATACGTACCATTAGCAATACTTTCCAGCCATTCGCTGTTTTGCAAATACCACTGTACGGTTTGGCGCAAGCCTTGTTCAAATTGTAATGACGGTTCCCAACCTAAGTTACGCTGTATCATACTGGCATCAATGGCGTAGCGTTGGTCGTGCCCTGCACGGTCGGTTACGTAGGTTATAAGCTGTATGCTTGTACCTGCTTTGCGCCCTAGTTCTTCGTCCATAATAGTGCAGAGTAGGTGTATTAAATCTATATTTTTCCATTCGTTAAACCCACCAATATTGTAGGTTGTGCCTATGGCAGCTTCGTGAAATATAGTATCAATAGCACGTGCATGATCTACTACATATAGCCAATCGCGCACGTTGTCGCCTTTGCCATACACGGGTATTGGTTTGTTGTTTTTGATGTTGTTAATAGCCAACGGAATTAGTTTTTCGGGAAACTGATTAGGGCCATAATTATTACTACAATTAGATAGCACCACAGGTAGTTTGTACGTATGATGGTAGGCACGTACTAAATGGTCGCTACTTGCTTTGCTTGCGCTGTAAGGGCTACGTGGGTCGTACGAAGTTTCTTCAGTAAAAAAACCTTCAGCACCAAGGCTACCATATACCTCATCGGTACTTATGTGGTAAAAACGGCTAGTAGTACTTTGCTTAGGTGTAATGTAGGTACGATAGGCATTAAGCAAATTAACCGTGCCTATAATATTGGTATTAATAAACGATAAAGGGTCGGCAATAGACCTATCTACGTGGCTTTCGGCAGCAAGGTGTATTACGGCATCAAATTGTTCGGTTGCAAATAAGTTATTTACCGCTTCAGCATTTACTATATCGCATTTTTTAAACGAATAATTAGGTGCGTTTTCTACATCGGTTAAATTGTTGAGATTGCCCGCATACGTAAGCGCATCAATGTTTACAATAGCGTAGTGCGGGTATTTGTTTACAAACAAACGTACCACGTGCGAGCCTATAAAACCTGCACCTCCTGTAATAGCTATTTTCATAGTATGAATTTTAGAATTTGATGTTAAAAATACGAAAAAAGAAGTAATAATAGGGGGGTATTTTACAAAATAGCTATTCATAAAATAAGCCCTAAAACATTGGCTAAATGGGTTAGGGCTTAGGTATTTTGGTTTGATAACAGCATAATAAAATTGTATAACAACAGAGCGTGTTAAATCTTGTTGTAAATTTTAGTATTCACTAAAATTTCAATTCTTCAATAACAGCATCATCAACTATGTTGGCTACCGTAACTTTTAGTTGTGGGGTACGGTTCATTTCTCGTTCAATGGCAAATAATGCTTCTTTGTTGCGAGCCCATGCACGACGTGCTATACCATTGTTTACGTCCCAGTGAAGCATGCTTAATAGTTTGGTTTCGGCTTCGAGCGTACCGTCCAACACTAAACCAAAGCCACCATTAATAACTTCGCCCCAACCTACGCCACCACCATTGTGCAAGCTTACCCATGTAGCGCCTCTAAAGGCATCGCCCACAAAGTTTTGTACCGCCATGTCGGCCGTGTAGCGCGAGCCATCGTATATGTTGCTTGTTTCGCGGTATGGACTATCCGTACCCGACACATCGTGGTGGTCGCGCCCTAAAATAATAGGCGCAGTAATTTCGCCGCTTGCTATGGCTTGGTTAAATGCTTGTGCTATGCGCATACGCCCTTCAGCGTCAGCATACAATATGCGTGCTTGCGAACCTACTACCAGTTTGTTTTGTTGTGCCTGCTCAATCCATAATATATTATCGGCAAGTTGCTGTTGTATTTCCGCAGGTGCTGTTTCTTTTATTTTTTGCATCACTCGCAAGGCAATGGCATCGGTAGTTGCAAGGTCTTTAGCATCGGCACTTGCGCATACCCAACGGAATGGCCCAAAGCCATAATCAAAACACATTGGACCTAATATATCTTGTACATAACTTGGATATTTAAAATTACCATCGGGTTTTAATACATCGGCTCCTGCACGTGATGCTTCTAATAAAAATGCGTTACCATAATCAAAAAAGTACATTCCTGTAGTTGCAACTCTATTGTTGATAGCGGTCACATGGCGCACCAATGTGGCGTGTACCGCTTTTTTAAATTGTTCAGGTGCATTTGCCATCATATCATTCGCTGCTTCCAACGATATATCCGCAGGATAATATCCGCCTGCAAATGGATTGTGCAAACTGCTTTGGTCGCTACCTAAATCTACCGTAACATTGCGTATTACCAAGCGTTCCCATAGTTCTACTATGTTTCCTTTAAATGCTATTGAGGTAGCTTCTTTATTGGCTACTGCTTGCAAAGCCCTGTCAATAGCGCCATCAGCAGTATCAAACACTTCATTAACCCAACCTTGGGAGTGGCGTGTAGTTATGGCTCGCTCGTTAATTTCGGCTACAAGACATACCAAACCTGCTATTACAGCAGCTTTGGGCTGTGCACCACTCATACCACCAAGTCCACAGGTTACAAATAATTTGCCTGCAAGTGTACCTCCATTTTTTTCTATTAATTTACGCGCTGCGTTTAGCACCGTAATAGCTGTACCATGCACAATGCCCTGTGGACCTATGTACATGTAGCTTCCAGCGGTCATTTGTCCGTATTGGGTTACACCAAGCGCATTATATTTTTCCCAATCGTCGGGTTTGCTATAGTTAGGAATCATCATACCATTAGTAACTACTACACGTGGCGCATTAGCGTGTGAGGGGAACAATCCCATAGGGTGTCCGCTGTACATTACCAATGTTTGCTCGTTGGTCATAGTAGCTAAATACTGCATAGTAAGGCGGTATTGCGCCCAGTTTTGAAACACGGCACCATTGCCACCGTATGTTATAAGTTCGTGCGGATGCTGTGCTACTGCGTGGTCTAGGTTATTTTGTATCATAAGCATAATAGCCGCAGCTTGTGTGCTTGTGTGCGGATATTCGTTTATATTGCGTGCCTTTTGCGCATGTGTAGGCATATATCTATACATATAGATACGTCCATACGTTTTTAGTTCGTGCAAAAAATCGGCAGCTAACTCAGCGTGTTGATGCGCAGGAAAGTAACGTAAAGCATTGCGCAATGCTAATTTTTTTTCATCAGCAGTAAGTATATCCTTACGCTTAGGAGCGTGGTTTACCGTAGCGTCTAACGTATAAGGTGCAGGTATTTGTGTGGGTATTCCTTGTAGGATTTCGGTTTTAAAGTCTATCATTTTTTTGGAGATATAAGATGTTAGCTATGAGTAGTAAGATGTAATGTATTTAGATATGAGATTTTAATACTATTTTTTCTCGTTCTATTTCGTCTATTAGCTCTTGTTCGGTAGGTAAATAGGGCATGTATTTAGTTGCAAATAGTTGTTTGTTTTCGGCAAGTACCGAATATTTTGCAATTGTTTTATCTGTTTGGGTACATAGCAATATACCTATTGTAGGGTTATCTGTAGGTTGTTTTTTTAGGTCATCGTACATACGCACGTACATGTCTAATTGTCCTACATCTTGGTGCGTAACCTTATCTGTTTTTAGGTCTATTATTACAAAACATTTTAAAATGTAGTTGTAAAAAACT
>JBEBIC010000097.1:0-10066 GCA_040080595.1 Bacteroidia bacterium
ACTATACGTGGTTTGATAAAAAGTTATTTGAAACAAATAGACGAATTAAATACTGCCAACAAAGTATTAACCGAAGAAAAAGCACAGATAACTACACAGCTTGGTAACGAAAAAAATGTAACCGCACAACTTAACAAAGAGAAAGAAGAGTTAGGTGCTAAAGTGGCTATTGGCGCACGCTTAAAGACTACTAACATGTTTGCCGAAGGTGTAAAAATGAAAGGCGAAAAGTTTAGTAATACCACCAAATCTAAACGTGTAGATAAAATACGCTTAACGTGTAAAATAGGCGAAAACCCTATTGCGAGCAAAACACAAAAAACGGTGTATATGGTTATTACAGGGCCCGATGGTTCTATATTTAACAATGGTTACGACCACGATGAGTTTAAATACAAAGGACAAGAAATGTCGTACTCGGCTAAGAAAGTTATTATATATGATGGAGATGCTATTGAAGCTGAATTCTTTTATACCAAAGTAAAAGATTTTGACCAAGGGAAATACAACATAAAACTATACTGCGATGATTCTATATTGGGCGAAACCGTATTAGAATTAAAGTAATAATGTAGCATATACTAAATAATAAAAAGTCCCGCACTAAATTTTTAGTGCGGGACTTTTTATTTGTAACCATTGCTACTTGGTTAGTGCTTGCTCAGCAGCTATAAACTTTGGAAACAAAATATTGTTTTCTAAGTGGAGGTGCATGTGTAGGTCTTTTTCAAACGATTGTAAGTGTTGCATTAATGTTGCATACTGCTCTGGCGCATGTGGTGGAACTATATAATTGTTGGCAGTTTTTTTTATTTGCATTAAAATAGTAGCCGCTTCGGTATGCTCTGCCTCTAGCATTCGTATTGGGTTTTTGGCTACCGAATTAAAATGGCCTTTGGGTAATGTGGCTGTATGCGAATGTAAATCGTTGAGTTTGCGTAGGTAAGGAAACAATATTTTATCTTCGTTTTTGCAATGCGTAAGCAATGTATCTTGCAGTTTTACAAAGTTAATTTCTATTGCTTTTATTGTTGCTAATAACTCATCGTCATCATCGTTAGCATCTGTTATTAGTTGCTGTATATACGTATGTATAACGGCGAGTGTTTCGGCTTCGTTGTTGTGGTATTGTCCGTTTATAAAATCTATCAAACGCTCTATGCTCATGTCTTGCAGGTTGTAAAACGATGATGCTTTTGAGGTGCTTTGTAAGCTGTTTAATTCAGCGTCTATATCCTCAAACACAAGTCCTTTTTCGGTACATGCGGTTTTAAAATTTTGCGTTCCGTTTTCGTAATAATTAAAATCATATTTTTCAAACAGCTCAACAGCTGCAGGAATGTGTATTGCCAGTTCGGCTAATGTTAGTGGCATGGTTAGTTTAGTTTAAGGTGTAATTCGTTTTTTAATTCTAATAAAAAGCTATCAATAATGCCTTGCTTAACATGTGGCATTACTACTATTTTGTACCAATTGGGTTTTTGGTCGTGATTATCGGGTACTAAATTATATTTCACCGCTAAATTATTACTCATGTAATTGGCATTTATGGCAACAATATTTGCATCTATATTGCGGTAATATTCTACACCAAACTCAGTTAGCTTTTCGCAAATAAATGTGGTTCTATCTATTAACTGGTGCATTTTTACTGTCCAACCTAAGGAGCCGTGCGTGCGCAAAATCATCCACACGCATACCGCATTAGCCCCCGACCTACTACCACACAAGGTGTAGTCTTTTCCTTTTACATAACTTGCTTCGTTGGTGCATACATACTTTAAATAATTTTTGCGCACCAAAAAAATCCCTGTTCCATAAGGTGCTTGCAATAGTTTATGTCCATCTATCGAAAACGAAGTGATGTTTTTATTATTAAAATTAAATGTGTTTTTAGTATTAATGAACGGATATATAAAACCTCCGTAAGCCCCATCAACGTGGAGCTTGTAATTAACGTGAAGTAAATTTAAAAAATCAGTTATGGTATCAATATCATCAACCGACCCAAACATAGTAGTACACATATTTACATTTACAATAAAATATTTAACACCTCGTGCTAACGCATGTTCTATTTTTTGTTCAAAATCGTTAATGATAATATCGCGTGATGTTGAGTGTACATCAATTTCAATTCCTTGTAAATTAAGTAAGTCTATCCCTTTGTTAATAGAGTAATGGGTATCTGTGGAATATACCACAGCAATATCGTTTAAGTTGGCTTTGTATTCTTGTAAATAAAAATTACGATAAATCCATAGCGCTTCTATGTTGGCTTCCGTACCTCCGCTTGCTACATATCCATCATACGAAAATGGTGTTGCGCCAAAAATTTCTTCGGCACATATTTTTATTAAATCTTTTTCTATTTCGTGTGTGCCCGCAAAAAAATCTTCGTGCTCGTTGCCCAATGTATGCACCCCAATATGGTTGGGATTGGCTATTAACGTTGATAAAAATGGTGCGTCTTTTAAAAACGGTGCGTCATCGTAAAATATATCGGTGTCCAAAAACGTACCTGGAATACCCAAGATGTTTTCGGTGCTGTAGTTAGTGTTTTTGCTTAATGCAGTAAACACTTTACTTTTAATTTTAGAATAAGTATATTTTTCCCAGAACATATTTTCGTTTCTCTTTTGTTTAAGTAATTATTTACGCACTATTTTATACCTAGCAATGGTTGATATTGAACGTAATTCGTAATTTTTAATTCGTAATTGATACATACTACTTTGTTTTATGACACGTATTTTCCATGTGTCGTGGTTCTGTATGTGTTTTATGGCAACACACGACGTTGTTTTTTTCTATGCGAGGACTCATATATGGAATGCCCAAATTTAAACCTCGTACAATAAGCATAACTGCCATAAACACTACTACCACAGGCATTGCACGTTGTATGTAATTGCGATATTTTAATGTAATAAACTGACCAAAAAAAGCTACCGCATACATTGTGGGTACTGTACCTATTCCAAAATAAAACATAAACGCTGCACCTGCACTATAATGCCCAGTGGCAATAGCTCCTGCAATGCCCAAATACACTAAGCCACAAGGCAACAAGCCATTTAACAAACCTATAAAAAACAAAAAATGAATTCCTTTTTTGTTAAATAATTTTCCTAATTGTTGTTTAACAGTACTTACAAATATGTAAATGAAACTTAAATGCACTGCCGAAAAAAAACGAGTATTAGTAGCTATAACACTTGCTAATAAAGCAACACCAAGCAATATAGAAACCACTTGTTGCACACCACCTAAAAAAAACGATTGGCCTAATAGTCCAAAAATTAATCCTAAAAAAGTGTAAGTAATAACTCTCCCCAAATTATATAAGGCTATGCCCATATATTTTTTAGTGGGTGAATATTGGTGTACAGGCAACGCTAATGCAATAGGCCCGCACATACCTATACAATGGAAACTACCCAAAAGCCCTAATGATATAGCTGCTATAATAAGTTCCATTGTGCGCTTTTATGTTACTTAATTAATAAAAACAACATCTTCCTTAAAATAAGAGGTATTGTTGCTAACCCACGTTAATTGTAGCTTGTAAGCTCCGTGTATTAATTTACTGGTAGGTATAATTTGTTGGTTACGCTCAAACTTCATAGGTAGTTTAATGTCTTTACTTGAGTCCGATGGTCTAAAAAAAACAACCGTGCCTACAACATCTTTAGCGCATAACACGGAGTCTAATGTTAGCGTAATTTGTTCTTTACTAATGTTGTGCGTAATGCTATGCGCTAAGTTTTTTTCGTTGTTGGTAGCGTTTATACGGTCTTGAAACTTAAGTTCTTGCGCATAATAATCGGCACTTACCAATTCTACTTTTTGCCCAAAACACATAAACACCAAGGTAAGTATTAAGGCTACAAAGCTTAGGTACAGTATAGTTATTTTAACTCCAAAATTCATGGTATATAGATTATTTAAAGGGTTAATTATGTTTAAATTTTATAGGACCTAAAAAATTAGTTTTTACTGTTTTTATTTTTTCGCCATTGCTATATACACCTATTTCCAATTTTACAATACGTTCTGTTACGTTTATTTTATTCAAATACACAAAAAACTCGCCCGATGTTACACCCTCTGGTTTTACTATAATTTCTTTGCCTATAAGTTGTATTCTACTGTTTTTAAAATTTTCTATTTTTAATACAACAGGTAATTTATCACGTGTTTTGTTTACTAACTTAATGGTGTATAAGTTACTCAACTCATTGTTAGGTTGCTCTTGATACAACATACCTTTGGCTCTAAGTATAGTGGCGTCATAATCGGAACGAGTGGTAAGCAAATACACCTCAACTCCAATTAAAACAGCTAATACAGCCGTATATGCTTTCATACGCGTGGTAAATGCAAGTTTTACTTTGTTCTTAATTCCGTTTTCGGAATCGTAACGAATAAGCCCTTTTTCTAAGCCCACACTATCCATTATATTGTCGCACACATCTATACATGCGGTGCAACTTACACACTCTAATTGTGTACCGTTGCGTATATCAATACCTGTGGGACATACCTTTACACACAAGCCACAATCTATACAATCTCCACCTGTACGAGTTTCGTTTTTCTTAAACTTATGTCGGTCTTCGCCTCTTACATAATCGTAGGCTACTACTACTGTATCAGGGTCGAGCAATACACCTTGCATACGCCCATAAGGACATACTATTAAACATATTTGTTCGCGCATCCACCAATATACCAAAAAGAATACGGTAGCAAAAATAAATAATCCTATAACTCCGCCAGTATGTTGTGCTACGTTACTTAGCATTGCATACACCTTATCTACGCTTATTAAATAGCTTAATAGTGTAATGGTTATAATAAATGATATGCTATAAAACAGTATAAATTTAAGTACTCGTTTTTTTATTTTATCGGTATTCCAAGGAGCTGTTTTTAATGCTTTTTGGTGTGCTGCACTTCCTTCAATCCAATATTCAATTTTACGAAAAATCATTTCCATAAATATGGTTTGAGGACATGCCCAACCACAAAACAAACGACCAAAAATAACCGTAAATAAGGCTATGAATACAATAAAAATAAGCATTCCAAGCCCAAAAATAAAAAAGTCCTGTGGCCAAAATATAGACCCAAATAATATAAATTTCTTTTCGGCTACGTTAAATAAAAACAACGGTTCGTTGTGGTATTTAATAAACGGAACAGTAAAAAACACCGCTAAATATACCCATGTAAAATAGGTACGTAGGTCGTATAGTTTTCCGCTGGGTTGCGTAGGAAATACCCACGCCCGCTTACCGTCTTCGGCAATAGTGGCTATACTATCTCTAAACGATTCATCTTTGGGGGAGTGGGTATTGTTAGGGGTTTCCATTATTTTTTAGCTACACTTAAGCTATCTGTTTTAATTGTTGTTGCAGTTGAATCGCTTACTGTTGCTGGTGTTGCGCCTTCTTCAGTATAAATATCTCCTTGCGGTGCTTTAGGGCTAGGCGGATTAGTTCCTCTTAATGTTTTTATGTAAGAGGTAACTTGTGCCATTTGTATTGGCGATAAATCTTCTTTCCATGCTTTCATACCTTTTTCAACCCAACCATATTTAACCGATTTGAATATACTTTGTACACTACCTCCATGTATCCAATTATCATCAGTTAAATTAGGCCCTACTGTACCCTGCCCTAAGTTACCATGACAAGCTACACAGTTAGCGGTAAATATTTCTTTACCCGCACTAACTGCTGTTGCGTCGGTTAGTAATTTTACTGTGGTTTCATCTACATTATTAGCCGAGGTTTTCATGTATTCTTCTACATCTAATTTGGCTTGAGCCATTTCAGCTTCGTATTCTTTACCTTGTAAGTTACTGGTTTTAGTTACGTGGTAATTAATTAAATATACAAATGCAAATACTATGGTAGCATAAAAACCATACTTCCACCAAGGTGGTAGGTTGTTGTCTAGTTCTTTTATGCCATCATAATCGTGGTCAAGCATAATTTCGTTTTCCTCTTCTACCGCTACCGATGCATTAAATTTCTCAAAAAACGAAGGTTCGTTTGCTTCTATTTTTGCTTTAGCTTCGGCCTCTTTACGGTCGTTAACACCTAACAAATCCATTGCTAATTGATATAGTTTCCATGCTATAAACAACTCTACCAAAATAGTAATAAGCAAAGCATAAAACACTACCGTGTTTAACCCTCCTACGCCCGCTTGCTCTGGCGCTACTGCTGCAACAGCTTCGGTTGTTTGTGCAAATAAAGTATTACTTGCCAACAATAGTACCGCTACCACTGCACCTATAGTGGTGCTGGTTGGTGTAGGAGTTTTTGCGTTAGCTAAATCTATTTTATGAAATGCACCCGCTTTTACTACCTCCGAAAACACTACAATTACTATTAATAAAATAATAGCAATACTCATCATAGCTATAAACAAAGGATTACCCAGCATTGATGGTGTTTCTACTTTGGCTACTTGTGCCTGACCAAAACTTATGGTTGGCAATAGTACTGCTACACACAGCAGTTTTAGTTTGTTAAAATTAGTCATAATGCAATAGTATTATTCGTTAATAGGTAGATTTCCTAACTCTTCAAAATGTGCTTTATCTCCTTTTATTACATAGAGTGTAACTAGGGCAAAAAACACTACAAATACCAATAATGATATTAATGGATACACTGCTATACCAGTAATGCTTTCCAAATAGTTTATAAATTTCATTGAGTGTAATTATTTTTGAGTTTTATTTCCTTCGGCTTTAATGTCTTTACCCATACGTTGTAAGTAGGCTATTACGGCTACTATTTCGCGGTCGGGTAATGTTTCTATACCGTCTTTTTTAAGGTTAGCTGTTATTTCGTTAGCTTGTTTTTCCATATCTTGTAATGCTATGTTTTCAAACCCTTTGGGATATGGTACGCCTAAACGTTGCATTGCTTTTATTTTTGCTATGGTAGTGTTGGCATCTAACTGATCTTCTAATAACCAAGGGTAAGCAGGCATTATAGAATTAGGTGTCATAGAGGTAGGGTCAAGCATGTGATTATAATGCCAGCTATCAGGATATTTGCCTCCAATACGAGCCAAATCGGGACCTGTACGTTTACTACCCCATTGGAATGGATGGTCGTAAACAAATTCGCCTGCTTTAGAGTATTCGCCATAACGTGCGGTTTCGCTACGGAATGGTCTAATCATTTGCGAGTGGCAAGTATAACAACCCTCTCTTACATATATGTCGCGCCCTTGCAACTCAAGTGGTGTATATGGTTTTACACTTGCTATAGTTGGTATGTTAGATTTAACCATGAACACAGGTACAAATTCTATAATACCTCCAATAGCTACTACTACTAAACTTAATACAAGCATTTGTATTGGTTTACGTTCAATCCAACGATGCCAGTGGTCGCCAGCGTGCGATTTGTATTCGCCAACTAATGCTGGAGCTTCGTCTTCTTCAACCTCTAAGAACACACCTGCTTTAATGGTTTTAACCAAGTTGTACACCATTAAAATAGCACCTGCTAAAAACAATGTGCCACCTATAGAGCGTGTTATGTAAAACGGAATCATTTTAGTAACCGTATCCATAAACTGCCATTGCAATTGACCTTCGGGCGTAAAATCTTTCCACATTGAGCT
Organism: Bacteroidia bacterium; assembly: GCA_040080595.1. Taxonomy (GTDB): domain Bacteria; phylum Bacteroidota; class Bacteroidia; order UBA4408; family UBA4408; genus JACMRI01. The sequence goes on from JBEBIC010000097.1 coordinate 7,657, forward strand.
TTGCATAAAGCCTGCCCAATACATTGGCACGGCGTATAATACAATACCTAATGTACCAATCCAAAAGTGCATATTGGCTAATTTTTCAGAGTATAATTTAGTTTGGAATAAACGTGGTATTAACCAGTACAATATACCAAAGGTCATAAATCCATTCCAGCCTAATGCTCCTACGTGTACGTGAGCCACAATCCAATCGGTATAATGGGCTATTGCACTTACACTTTTTAATGATAGCATAGGCCCTTCAAACGTAGCCATACCATAGGCGGTAACGGCTACTACTAAGAACTTCAAACCTACATTATCTCGTACTTTATCCCAAGCGCCACGTAAGGTTAATAAACCATTTATCATACCTCCCCATGATGGTGCAAGCAACATTATAGAAAATACTACTCCTAACGATTGTGCCCAATCAGGCACGGCAGTATATAGCAAGTGGTGCGGCCCAGCCCAAATGTATAAAAATATTAATGCCCAAAAATGTATAATAGACAAACGATAAGAGTAAACGGGGCGTTGTGCTATTTTAGGTAAAAAATAATACATCATACCTAAGTAAGGTGTAGTTAAGAAAAACGCTACCGCATTGTGCCCGTACCACCACTGTACCAAGGCGTCTTGCACACCTGCATATACAGGGTACGATTTCCAAAACGACACAGGAATTTCGATAGAGTTTACAATATGCAACATAGCTACCGTAACAAATGTGGCTATGTAAAACCATATAGCTACATACAAGTGGCGCTCTCTACGTTTGATAATAGTACCAAACATATTCCAACCAAACACTACCCACACAAGTGTGATAAGTATATCTATTGGCCACTCTAGCTCGGCATATTCTTTACCTGTTGTTTTACCCATTAGCAAGGTTATGGCAGCTAATACAATAATTATTTGCCAGCCCCAAAAATGTATTTTACTTAGCGTATCGTTAAACATACGTGCTTTTAACAAACGTTGCAATGAGTAATATATACCCATAAACATACCGTTGCCCACAAATGCAAAAATAACGGCGTTGGTGTGCAATGGGCGCACACGACCAAATGTGGTATAAGGAATACCAAAGTTTAACGCTGGCCAATACAATTGTATTGCGGCTATTAATCCTACGAGCATACCTACTATGCCCCAAAACATTGTTGCGTAAGCAAATAGCTTAACTGTTTTGTTGTCGTACCTAAATTTTTGTAGTTCCATAATTTTAATTTGTTTTTGTGTTGATAGTAGTTACTTCTTCTTGTTTGGTTGTGGTGTTGGATTGTATTGTGGTATTATCAAATAACATACGTACAGAGGGGGTATAGTCATCATCATACTGATTACTTTTAACCGACCATATAAAGGCTATTAAAAATCCTATTGCAAGTAATAGGCTTGCTCCTACCATTATAAATATTGCGCTCATTTCGGGTGTAAACATAGCGCTGTTGCGTCTGTTGAGGGTTGATATTTGTCAGTGAGGGATATGACTTTTGTCAGTAAATGAGCAATAGTCTGTTAATTAACAACACCTATCGTTATGGTTTAGCCGCTATTGTAAAATCGTTGCAAACCAACTATACGCTACATGTACTTTCGGGCGACAATGCGTCGGAAAAAAAATATTTACAAACCATATTTGGTACTAATGTACACATGTTGTTTAACCAAAAGCCTAAAGATAAATTAAACTACATAAAACAATTGCAAGCCAATAATCAAAAAGTAATAATGATAGGCGATGGCTTAAACGATGCGGGGGCGCTAAAACAAAGCAACATAGGCATAGCCATAAGCGATGACACCAATAATTTTTCGCCCGCCTGCGATGCTATTTTATCAGGGCATAGTTTTACATTGTTAAATGAGCTTATACGCTATTGCAAAAAAGAAAAATCAATTATATACGCAAGTTTTGCACTATCGGTAGGATACAATTTTGTAGGATTGTTTTTTGCAGTACAAGGTAACTTATCGCCAGTAATAGCGGCTATACTCATGCCCATAAGTTCTATTAGCATAGTGCTATTAACCACTGGGCTTAGTTGGTTTTACGAGTTAAAATTAAAAGCAAAATTGCGCAACACTAGTGCAGTATAGTTACAAGTATAATAGTATATTTACTACTATTAAAACTAACCAATGCAAACAACAAGCGTAAACACGAAAGCCTTAATTGGTGGGGCTTAACATGCTATTTGACGCATTAGCAGTTGATGTTTTTAACTGTTTTTTTAAATTTCAATAACTCTATTTATAATCCTATAATATGAAAACCGTAATTATGAATAAAATATTGCTTTATAATTATAGTTTATCGGTGTAATAGACATTTCTGGTGTTTTTTTAGATACGTTTAGTTCAAGTGGACATTTCTGGTGGTGTTTATTTTATATGAGTGCTTAATAAATTCAGT
>JBEBIC010000362.1:0-2189 GCA_040080595.1 Bacteroidia bacterium
GTATAATTGTACACGTTAATTTATGTAATGAAAAATTTATCTTTATTCATCTCTCAAAAAATAATTACCAAACAAGCCACTTCGGGAGCTGTAGTAGGTAACAAATCTACACAAGCTATATCGGCTATAGCTACTGCGGGCATTGGGTTGGGCTTTGTAATGATACTTTTATCATTCAGTATTTTACAAGGATTTAAACACGAAATAGAATCTAAATTAATGGGTTTTAGCGGGCAAATGATAGTGAGCAACTACGCTCCTACCAATGCCTTAGAAACGCGCACGGTAAGCATAGACACCGCTACCATAGCGCAACTAAAACAACTGCCCAACGTTACACAAGTAAATGCTGTGGCTAATATGCCCTGCATTATAAAAACCAATACCGACATAGAAGGCGCGTTGCTAAAGGGTGTTGATGCCAATTACGATTTTAGTTTTTTTAATAAATATTTATTGCAAGGGCGCGTACCTCATATACGTAAGGATAGTACCTGCAACGAAATAATAATAAGCCAACAACTTGCATTAAAATTAAAACTACAGCTTAACAAAAATGTGTTTTTGTACTTTGTGCAAAACCCACCACGTATGCGCAAACTAAAGCTAGTGGGTATATACCAAACAGGCCTAGAAGAATTTGATAAACTGTTTGTAATAGCCGATTTACGCCATGTGCAACACCTCAACAACTGGAAAAACAACGAAGTAAGTAGCTACGAAATTATGACTTCAAGCTATAATGAGACTACAGTAAAAGCCACACAAGCCACTGTAAACAGGCTACTGCCCTTTGATGCGTCAAGTGTAAGTGTGTATGATAAATATCCCCAAATAATAAATTGGCTACGCCTACAAGATGTAAACGTACAAGTAATATTACTACTCGTAATACTTATAAGCGCCATAAACATGATAGCCGCACTACTTATAACTATACTAGAAAACACTACTACTATTGGTATATTAAAATCGTTGGGAGCAAGTAATACACTTGTACGCAAAGTGTTTTTATGGTTTGCATTTAAGTTAGTGGGCAAAGGTTTATTAATAGGTAATATAGTAGGTGTAGGGCTTTGCTTGTTACAACAACACTTTCATATAATACCTTTAGACCAAGCCTCCTACTACATGAGTTATGTACCCATACAACTAAGCGTATGGGTATGGCTTGGGCTTAATGTAGGTACTATTATTATTAGCCTTATTATACTGCTAATACCCGCTATGGTTATTACAAGTATATCGCCATTGCGTGCGTTAAGATTTCAATAAATAAATTGCATACCTCAATACATTATCCATATAGTTTGGTTCAATTATTAAACATACCATTTGCCAATAATAAAAAAACCGCCTTGCTATTTTAGAGCAAGGCGTTTTTTTTATTCAAAATCTAATTGATATACATCGTCCAAATCGTTATTGGAACTAAAGTTTACATTTAGGTCGGTTACATAGCCTGAGTTTAAACCATATACCCAACCGTGTATATGTAGCTCCTGTCCTTTTTCCCAAGCTGATTGCACTATTGATGTTTTTGCTAAATCATATACCTGCTCTTTTACATTCAATTCCACAAAACGATTAAAACGTTGGTCTTCGTCTTTTATTGCATCTAACTCCGTATGGTGAAAACGATACACATCTTTAATGTGGCGTATCCAGTTATCAATTATACCTATAGAATCGTTGCCCATAGCCGCTTTTATACCTCCGCAACCGTAATGCCCACATACTATTACGTGTTTTACCTTTAAGGCGTTTACAGCGTAATCTAGCACGCTTAGCATATTCATATCAGTATGTATTACCATATTTGCAATATTGCGGTGTACAAATACTTCGCCTGGTTGTGCACCTATTATTTCGTTAGCGGGTACTCTACTATCCGAGCAACCAATCCATAATAAGGGAGGCGCTTGTCCTTTGGCTAAATCTTTAAAATAATCGTCGTCAATGGCTAGTTTACTTTCTACCCATTCTTTGTTATTTTCTATTATTTTTTTATAAAAGTCAGTCATTTTATTGGCTTGGTAAGTAATTATAATTATTTCGGTTACTCATAAACAGTAAGTTTTAAAAAACAGCATCAATTACACATCTATTTATGCTAAATTATTTTATTAAATACATTCAAATCACGGTGGCTGAGTTTATCGAAGCCCATATACTACTAGGGCTTCGAT
>JBEBIC010000098.1:0-9977 GCA_040080595.1 Bacteroidia bacterium
CCCATATACAACTAAAGCTTCGGCTCCGCTCAGCCACCAAAGCGTGAATAAAAACTGGTAAAATGCTATGTGAAAATTGAACTAAAACTTATAATAAAATGATATTACTAACTAACTTAACAACTATTCACGATTCGTGGAAACCCTTTGTGGCAAAGGAAGCAGAGCAAGCATATTTTAAAAAATTAGATTCGTTTTTGCAAAACGAATATGCGCAACACTCTGTATTTCCTCCACAAGAATCTATATTTAATGCGCTTAAAAAACCTTTGCATCAAGTAAAAATAGTATTACTAGGGCAAGACCCTTACCACGACACTAACCAAGCCCATGGTTTTAGTTTTAGTGTAAATGAAGGTGTAAAAATACCACCATCGCTACGTAATATTTTTAAAGAATTACAAACGGATATACCTAATTTTCTTACTCCACCTCACGGAAATCTTACGCACTGGGCAACACAGGGCGTACTGTTACTTAACGCTACATTAACCGTACGTGCACACGAAGCGGGTAGTCATCAAAAACAAGGGTGGGAAACATTTACCGATGCCCTTATACACACCGTGGCTACTACTAACCAACATGTAGTGTTTATGCTATGGGGTGCTTATGCGCAAAGCAAGCAACATTTAATTAATCAAAATAATCATCTTGTGCTGTGTGCACCACATCCATCGCCGCTTTCGGCACACAAGGGTTGGTTTGGTAGCAACCATTTTAGTAAAGCCAATGCGTATTTGCAAGAGGTAGGCAAGCAAGAAATTAATTGGTGCTTAGTGTAGATTAATGCGTTATAAAATCTTGCTTACTCCACGCTTTATAATTTACTTTTTGCTCAGCACTTGCATAACTTAGTTTAGCTACTGAGTAGTGCTTGTAATACACATCGGCATTGCTTTTTTGCAACGTAATAGTTTTAATTATACCATTGCTACTAATAGTAAATGTTACTGGTTGCGCATCAAAATAACGTAGCCATTGATCTAAATTGTTTTCCAATTTTATACCATTAATAGCCAATATATTATCGCCTATGGTTAAGCCTGCAAGTTCGGCGTTACTACCCAAGTATATTTGTTTTACTATACATTTGGTGCTATCATCAGCGTATCTAAAACCATAATAACCATCAGCATACAATCCCCATGGATTGCTGTTAAAAGCTAGCCCCACATACTCCAAACACTCTGTTAATAAAGGCATATAGTTAGTAGTGCCATTGTAATAATTTGCAAAAAACGAATCTAAATTAACCCCTGCTACTTGCTCGCATACTGCTTTGTAATCCGCCTCAGTATAACCTTTGTTTTGCTTAGCATAATTAGCGTATAAGTGTTGCATTACATGTTCTAATCCGTGTTGGTTTTGAGTACTCTTGCGTATAGTTACATCAAGCATAAATGCGCATAGGCAACCTTCGGTGTATATGCTTACCTTGCGGTTAGGCACTCCTGGCACATAGCCATCTAACCACGTGTCCCAACTACTGTTTGCCACGCTCATGTTAAAACGTGCAGGATTGTTAAAGTGTTTATCTAACTGTGTGTTAAAAGTTTCAAAGTAATCGGCATCAGTAAACACACCACTACGGAAGAGTAAAAAATCGCCGTAATAGGTAGTAATACCTTCGGTAACGTAGCCTAGTTTGGTATAGTTTTCTGCTTCGTAATTATAGGGCTGCATATCAGCAGGGCGTATTGCTTTTACATTCCAACTATGAAATAATTCGTGGCAACTTATGCCCAACAGTTCGTTGTAATTATTTTTTTTCATAAGGCTATAGCCTGGGCCTAATGCTATTACAGTACTTGTTAAATGCTCCACACCATGGTGTATAAAGTACGGCGTTATTTGAAACATAAAATGATATTCATTGCTTGTAAATCCTCCCATTGTTACAAACGATTCGTTTATAAAAATAAAGAAATCGTTAATTAATTTACTAAAATCGGGTTTGCATTCGCCCTGAAACCAAAGATTTATCTCCACACCATCTAATACAAATAATTGGCGTTGTAAGCTGGCACTTGCTATAAATGGACTATCGGCAAGCGTATCAAAATTAGTAGCAGTGTAGGTATTTATTTTATTAGTAACGGCTGGCAGACCAATGGCAATGCGGTAATGAGCAGGTACGTGTATAGCTAATGTACATTCCTCGTTGCGTTGTGCGGTGTTATATACACAACAATTTACAGGGTTTACATATAGTTGTTCCGTGTTTAAAAACGTTGAGCCCGCATTTAATTCGGCTGCATAATAATTATATTTAATAGTTAGCTGTGTAGTATTAGCGGTGTGTACAGCCCATTTGCTTTTGCTTATTTTTTCGTAACTTAATAATTCATTACGCTCATTATAACATTCAAATCGTTGAATGTTTTTAGCAAAATTACCCAATTCATATCTTCCAGGTCGCCATGTAGGTAAAGCTATTTCGGTAACGGAAGTAGTTACTGCCGAGGTATATTCTACATCAATATATTGTGTAGCAGGGTTTGTGTAAGAGAGGGTGTAGTGTGCCATTTAATGAAAGGTTGTAATTAAATATAAAAGTGAAAAGTACTATGTTATTTGCTTTGATATTTACCTACACACCTGTATTCTATTAACAGGGTTTTTAACTACTGCGCTATACTTAAAAAAATAAATGAAAATAAAACTCAAAATGTAACGAAAGGCATTATTTTTGTTTAACGCTTTCAAAATTAATTCAAACTCTAATTAATAATTATTTAATCTCTATTAATGAAAACAATTGTAGCTTGCTTATTAGTGTTTACCGCACTTGCCGCCAAGGCCGACAAAGGGTACAAACTTACTTTTAAAGTAAATGGATTAAAAAACGACACCGTACTATTAGCCAATTATTATGGCGACAAAACGTATGTGCAAGATACCGCACGCCTTGATAACAAAGGGGTAGCAGTATTTACTAGCAAAAAAGATTTGCCTCGTGGTATATACATGTTGGTACACAAACGCAAAAAACTATTTGAAGTAATAGTAGTACCAGGCGAAAATTTTACCATAGAAACCGATACTGCCGACTATTTTGATAAAATGAAAATAAAGGATTCGAAAGAAAATACTTTGTTTTACGACTATATGAAATTCCTAAACGGTAAAGGAAAATTGGCAATACCTTTGCGCGACGAATTACAAAAACTAAGCAAAGATAAACAAACCGAAAGTGCCGAATACAAGGCTACACAAGCCAAAATGAAAGCCTTAGATACCGAAGTAAAAACGTACATAAGCACTACACTTGCGGCAAATAGGACTACTTTATTTGCACGTTTTGTAAAAGCAAATCAAGATATAGAAATACCAGAAGCGCCTAAGTTAGCTAACGGTCGTACCGATTCTACATTTGCCTACAAATACTACAAAGCACATTACTGGGATAATATTGATTTTACTGAAGATGGTTTGATACGTACGCCTGTGTTTCACGGTAAGTTAGATAACTATATGAAAAAAATGACTTATCAAATACCCGATAGTATAAACGAAAGTGCTGATGTGGTATGTAACAAAGCTAAGCCAAGCAAAGAGCTATTTAAGTACTGTGTGTGGTACATTACCAACCAATACGAAACATCGCAAATAATGGGTATGGACGCTGTGTTTGCACACATGGTAAAGCAGTTTTATAGTTACAAACAAACACCATGGATAGACTCTACCACTATGTTTAAAATTACGGATAAAGCCAACAAATTAGAACCTATTTTAATTGGTAAAAAAGCACCTAACGTTATACTCAAAGATTCATCAGGAGTTATACATAACTTATATGCTGTGCCAAATAAATACACGGTACTTTACTTTTTTGATCCAGATTGTGGGCATTGCCAAAAAGTAACGCCAGTACTTACTGCCATGTACGACTCGCTAAAGCGTGAAGGTGCTGAAGTGTTTCAAGTAGGTAGTTCATCACGCACCGAATATCCTAAATGGACAGCATTTGTAAAAAAATTGGGTATGAAAGGTATAAACGTTGCCGACCCCGATTATCAAAGTAACTTTCGTTACGAGTACGATTTACAGTCGTATCCACAATTGTTTGTGTTAGATAAAGACAAAAAAATAGTAGGTAAAAAATTAGCGGTAGAACAACTGGTTGATTTCTTACAACGCCTCAACGAAATAGACAAACTACGTGCAGCGGCAGATAAGAACAAAAAGAAGTAAGTAGCTCCGCTAATTACGAATTAAAAATTACGAATTGCGTTGGTAAAGTTTATTAAATGTAATATACAAAAAAGCCCCCTATTAGTACAATAGGGGGCTTTTCGTATAATTTTAAATGATAGTTACGCTTTTACACTTGCACGTATAATATTAAGTGCTCCTCCAGCTTTAAACCATTCTATTTGTTGTGCGTTGTAGGTATGGTTTACTAATATGCTTTCCGTTGTGCCATCAGCGTGGTGTATAGCCAGTGTTAATGGTGTGTTTGGAGCAAATGTAGTTAAACCTAATATATCAAACGTATCGTCTTCTTTTATTTTTTCGTAGTCGTTTTTATCAGCAAATGTTAAACCTAACATACCTTGTTTTTTAAGGTTAGTTTCGTGTATGCGGGCAAACGATTTTACCAACACTGCACGTACGCCTAAGTGACGTGGTTCCATAGCTGCATGCTCACGGCTGCTACCTTCGCCATAGTTTTCGTCGCCTACTACTATACTACCTACGTTAGCTGCTTTATAAGCACGTTGTACTTTTGGCACACCATCGTAAGTTCCTGTAAGTTTGTTTTTAACGCTATCTGGCTTATCATTAAATGCGTTTATAGCACCTATCAACATATTGTTAGATATATTATCTAAATGCCCACGATACTTTAACCATGGACCAGCCATAGATATGTGGTCAGTAGTACACTTACCTTTGGCTTTTATTAATAAGTTTAATCCTTTTAAATCTACACCTTCCCATGCAGTAAAAGGGTCAAGCAATTGCAAACGGTCGCTTGTAGGCGATACTGCTATGTTTACTGAGCTACCATCAGCTGCTGGTGCTTGATAGCCTGCGTCTTCCACTGCAAAACCTTTGCTTGGTAACTCATCGCCTGTTGGCGCTTGTAATTTTACTTGCTCGCCTTTATTGTTAGTTAATGTATCTGTTAATGGATTAAATGATAAATCTCCTGCAATAGCTAATGCAGTTACTATTTCTGGCGAAGCCACAAATGCGTAAGTATTTGGGTTACCATCGGCACGTTTAGCAAAGTTACGGTTGAATGAATGTATGATAGTATTCTTCTCTTGTTTCTCTGCACCAACTCTATCCCACATACCAATACAAGGACCACAAGCATTAGTAAATACTTGTGCACCCATACCGCCTAATACATCAAGAAAACCATCGCGTGCAATAGTATAACGTATTTGCTCCGAACCTGGATTAATCATATATTCTGCCTTGCTTGTTAAACCTAAAGCAGGTACTTGCTTAGCTATACTTACTGCACGTGCAATATCTTCGTACGATGAATTGGTACACGAACCTATTAAGCCTGCTTCTACTTTCATAGGCCAGCCGTTAGCTAATGCTACCTCTTTTAATTTAGATATTGGTGTAGCCAAATCAGGAGTAAAAGGACCATTTACATGAGGCTCTAATTCCGATAAATTAATTTCTATTACTTGATCAAAGTATAATTCGGGGTTAGCTAATACTTCAGCATCGGCATTTAAGTGTGCTTTTATGCCATTAGCAGCATCAGCCACATCGGCTCTGCCAGTTGCACGTAAGTAGCGTTCCATACTTTCGTCGTAGCCAAATGTAGATGTAGTAGCACCAATTTCGGCACCCATGTTACATATAGTACCTTTACCTGTACAGCTCATACTTGTAGCTCCTTCGCCAAAATATTCAACTATAGCACCAGTACCACCTTTTACGGTAAGTATGCCTGCTACTTTAAGTATAACGTCTTTAGGCGATGCCCATCCGCTTAGTTTACCTGTAAGTTTTACACCTATTAATTTAGGAAATTTAAGTTCCCATGGTAAGCCTGCCATTACATCGCAAGCATCAGCTCCACCTACGCCTATAGCTACCATTCCTAGTCCACCTGCGTTTACAGTGTGCGAATCTGTACCTATCATCATTCCACCTGGGAACGCATAGTTTTCTAACACTACTTGATGGATAATACCTGCACCTGGTTTCCAAAAACCAATACCATATTTGTTAGATACTGACGATAAGAAATCATATACCTCTACGTTTTCTACATTGGCTTTGCTCAAATCGGTTGATGCACCTACCTTAGCAGTAATTAAGTGGTCGCAGTGTACTGTTGATGGTACTGCTACTTTAGGGCGCCCCGCTTGCATAAATTGCAACAACGCCATTTGTGCTGTAGCATCTTGCATCGCTACACGGTCAGGGTTAAAATCTACATAATCAGCACCACGTGTGTAGGCTTGTGTAGCTGCACCTTCGGTAAGGTGTGTGTATAATATTTTTTCGGTTAGCGTAAGTGGTTTGTTTACTACGTTACGTGCTGCATCAATCTTTGCGCCCATTGTTGCATAATAGGCTTTAATCATTTCTAAGTCAAATGTCATGGTGTTGTGTTTTTTATATTGATTATAAATTATTTCTTAAATTAAATTTTAAAATTAAAAAACCCCCAAATGCTGGAGGTTTTTTAAGATTAGTTCATACTACATAAATTTAGCACGATTATCTTTTATTTCTATTTTGTCTTTTAATGCGTTAAACAATTCGTAGTCGGCACGTTGCTTCATTTGGTTGTTTAGCATGTCTTTATTTTGTTTGTAATTATCGGTTGATGGTTTTGCTTCGGTTATGGTTTCTACTTTAACCATGTACACACCATTTTCGCCTTTAATTCCTTTTGATACTGTACCTTTTTTGCCAGCAAATACAAATGCAGTTACATCAACTTCACGTCCTAGGCCTGGTATATATCCTGAGCCAAAGTTAGTATTATCGGCAGTTTGTACACTACTTTTAAGTTTAGTAGCAGCAACTTCAAGTGTAGTAGCGCCATCTATTTCTTTTAAGAATTGTTCCGCTTTTTTCTCTTTGCGTACTTCTATTTCTACTTGTTCTTTTACTGCCTCTAATGTTGCAATACCTTTATCCTTTACGTTAGTTAATTTAGCTATTACATATTTACCGTCTGCTTCAAATACTGATGATATTGCGTTTTTCTCAGCAGTATAAGCCCATTTAATTAATTCTCTTGCGCCGTTTACACCTGGTATATTGCGGTCAAGTTGTTTAATATCTGTAGCTATACGTTTGTTTAATCCACCATCAACTATTGCTTTATCAAATGTTTCGGCAGTTGTATTTTTGCCTGAAAAATCGCTTGCTTTAGCATATACGCTTTGGTAAGTTTTGTTACTTGGACGTACTGCACGCTCTACTATACCTACTTGTACACGTTTGCTTTCGGCACCTTTACCCATTATTTGTATAATATGTGCGCCAAATTGTGATTCTACTACAACTAAATCTCCAACCTTACCTGCAAAACAAGCATCGTTAAATGGTTTTACCATCATACCGTCTTGGAACCAACCTAAGTCGCCTCCTTTTACTTTAGAACCTTCGTCTTCTGATGCTTGCGCAGCTAATAGTTCAAATGGTACTTTTTTATCAGCAATCATTTTCTTTAAACTATCTGCTTTTACTTTAGCTTTAGCCATATCGCCACCTATTGGTTTTATAAGTATGTGGCGTGCTTTTACTGAATCGGCTACGTTTTTAATGTTCATTAATTTAGCTACTTTTAACGAACCGCCATCATTGTAAGGGCCATATATGTATCCAACAGTAGCACGGAACATCATAGAATCCATAATAGGACCTAACACTGTACCTTTTTTAACAAACGCTAAATTAGGTTGTACATCGGAGTTGCTTAATACAAACGCTGAGTCTTCTTTAGTAGCAGCGTATTCAGTAGCTATTTTAGCTATTTCATCGTTAGCTGCTTTTAAATCTTCGGCAGATGGAGTAGGTTCAAACACTACATAATCAAACGAGCGAGTAGCCTCTTCTTGTTTGTATTTGTTTTTATGTGCGTTGTAATACGTTTGCAAATCGCTATCATCAAACTTTACAGTACTGTCTGATACGTCGCTGTAACGTTTAGTAACGTACTGAAATTTAGCCAAACGGTTCATATCTACATAATTATCTTGTGCTTCAGCTTTAGTAATATACAAACCTGCTTTTACCAAAGTATTGTATTTATTACTTAAACGCTCTGCTTTAATTCCTTTTTCAAAATCTAACCATTGTGCTTTTCCTTCAGGGTTTTTGTCCAAATTATTTAAAAATTGAACCACAGTACCAGGTGTAAATTGTCCAGTTTTAGGGTCAGTAAATGCTTGTACTACTTGTGGGTGAGGGTTTTTACCTTGCACCATATCAAATAGCTCATCTGTACCTACTTGTAAACCAAGTTCGTCAAATTGTTTAGTCATTACAGTTTCATACACCATTTGATTCCACGTTTGGTTACGCAACATATCTACACTAGCTTCGTCTAATTCGCCTTTTTGTTGTTGCTGTTGCATGTTTCTTTTAGCTACTTCTAATTTAGCTTCAAACTCTTGCACATCTACTTTTTTGTCGCCAATTGTTCCCATTTTAGTAGGGTCGTCGCCAAAAAACGAGCGTCCCGATTTAAGAAAATCGCCTAATACAAATGCTATTAAAGCAAACATTACTACGCCTACCAATAGGCCAGCTCTATTTCTTATTCTTTCTAATGTTGTCATTCTTTTAATGTAAATTGTGTTTTTGAGTTTGTTTAATTTGAGTGCGAATATATCAAATAATCGTAAAAATAGCTATTCTGTATGCTAAAATATTAATTTACTGCTAAAATAGAGTTGTACGCACTACAAATACTACATTTGTACACCATAAAATTAATTGTAATGAAACGCAAAGTACTACTTATATACACAGGCGGAACCATAGGAATGATGCAAGATGCAGCGGGAGTGTTATGCCCTGTAAATTTTAAAAAACTACAGCTTGCCGTACCCGAACTTAATCGCTTGCCTGTGCAATTATCGCACGTGTCGTTTGCCACACCTATAGATTCCAGTAATATGAACCCAGAAGTGTGGGTAAAGTTAGTGCAGTTAATACAAAAAAACTATGCCAGTTACGATGGTTTTGTGGTGCTACATGGCAGCGATACCATGGCTTACACGGCATCGGCACTTAGTTTTATGATAGCTAATTGCAACAAACCCATAATACTTACAGGCTCGCAATTGCCCATAGGTGTAATACGTACAGATGGTAAAGAAAACTTAATTACGGCTATAGAAATAGCTGCAAATTATACCGCCAACAATACTGCCGTAGTGCCCGAAGTTTGTATTTATTTTGAATACACGCTATTGCGTGGTAACAGAAGTATTAAGTACAACGCTTCGCACTTTGATGCGTTTCAATCGCCTAACTTTCCTGCCTTGGCAACGGCTGGAGTGCATATAGAGTATAACAATTTGGTAATAAATAAAACTCCAAAAAAAGTTACTCAGTTTTACAGCCAGCTAGACAGCGGAGTAGGCGTACTCCATTTTTTTCCTGGCATAAGCAAACAAATAGTACTCGCTATATTGCAAAGCGAATGCAAAGTTATAATTATGCGTACGTTTGGTAGTGGGAATGCTCCCAATCAAAAATGGTTAATAGACGCACTAAAAGCGGCTTGTGCCAACAATAAAATAATAATAAATGCCACACAATGTATTGAAGGGCGTGTAGAACAAGGTAAGTACGAAACTTCATCGGCGTTTGAGCGTATGGGTATAATTTCGGCTGCCGATATGACTTTGGAAAGCGCCATTACCAAAAGTATGTTTTTGTTGGCAAATTATCCATTAGCCAAATTTAAGGCTATGTTTGTTACTAACCGTTGTGGCGAGGTTAGTGAGGGCTAACACGCACACACT
>JBEBIC010000363.1:0-2199 GCA_040080595.1 Bacteroidia bacterium
AATTTATTTTTCTATTGTACTGATATCTATTTTCTAATTCGGTTCTATATTTTTGAAAATGAGTATAAAAATTAGGATACTTTGTAGAAAAACCTTCTTCCGTTAATTCTTCTTTTATGTAAATATACTTTGTAACGTTATTGGTAATGTAAGGGTTTAAATCTTTTGCTTTAAATACGTTTATAGTTGCATTTAGTTCATTTACATTTAATTCATGACCATTTACTTGAAACGCTTTATCTAAGCCACTAACCAAGCCATTTCCAATAGTGCATACATCTCCAATAGTAGTGTAATTTAGGTTTACATCATTAAAAATAGCAAGCAATGTGTTTGAGTTTTCGGGCACACAATTACGTTCTAAAATACGTAATTTGTCTTTAACTTCTTCCGTTTGCAAAACCCATCGTTCGTTTAACTTAAACTGTGGTATTTCCAAATATTCTACATCGTTAAAATCGGTTTTCGATTTTAGTTTTGTAAGTGTTTCTATTGTTAATTTTTGATTTGCATTAAATTTAGCAACACTTATTTTTTTATCAATAGTACCTCCTTTTGTAAACTTAAAAATTACAGTTGAAATAGTTACTTTTTCAAAAATAGGCGTTTCGTTAAAATGATATATTTGCTCAAAACACCCCTTTGATACCATATAATTACGTAAAGATATCGAATGCGTTGTGTTCATCCAATATTCAGGACAAATAAAAATAAGCTGTCCGTTTTCATTAAGTAATTCTATAGATTTTAAAATAAATATGTACAAATAATCGCAGAGACTGTTAAAATAAGTGTTCCATATTAAGCTAGTATGTAACTCTTCTTTTAAATTAGGTTCCAAGTTTTTCCAACGTATGTAAGGCGGATTACCAATAATTAAATCAAATCGCTCTTCAATTTGAGCAGTAACAAAACTACTGTACCTTACTCCTGTAAAATCATTTGCTAAACTTTCGTCTATTTCGTACGCTACTATATTTTTAACACCACGAGTAGTTAATTTTTTCAAAAACACACCTTCTCCACACGACGGCTCTAAAGCACTACTAATAGTAGTAAAATCAGCCATTTCAATCATAAATTCAGCTACGCTATCAGGCGTAAAGTATTGTCCAAATTTATTTTTTTCGTGTTTTTGTTCAGCTATTTTCATTTCAAATTATTTAACTTGTAATATCGTTAGTTATACAACTAATATAACATTATTTCCCTACTTCCGCATCATTGCATATTGCACTATGTTAGCTCCCATTTGCAATGCTTTTTTGTGTGTGGCTTCGCTGTCTTTGTGTATTTCGTAGTTTTCCCAGCCATCTCCAAGGTCGCACTCTTGGTCATAAAAGCATACTAATTGTCCGTTGTAAATAAGTCCGTACCCCTTAGCTGGTTTGTTGTCGTGCTCGTGTACTTTGGGTAATCCATTAGCAAAATCAAATTTTTGATGATAAATAGGGTGCGTGTATGGCAACTCTACTAACTCCAATTCGGGAAACACTTTTTTGAGTTGTGGGCGTACAAATTTATCCATACCATAATTATCAGATACGTGTAAAAACCCCCCTCCTATTAGGTAATTGCGCAAGTTCTTGACTTCTTGTGCGGTAAACAATACGTTGCCATGCCCAGTCATGTGTACTATGGGGTAGCTAAATAAATCGGGGCTACCTACTTCTACCACGCCTTGCTCGGGCATAAAGTTGGTATGCAATTGTTCGTTGCAATACGCTATAAGGTTGGGCAGCGAGGTTTCTTTATTGGCATACCAATCGCCTCCGCCATTGTATTTTAATAAACCTATTTGGTACGTAGGCGTTGTAAATGCTACCAAGGCAAGATAGCTTAGGGTAAGCGCCACACTTATTTTTATTTTGTTATACATGTATAATAATTTGCTTTATGTTTATTTTAATTAGTTGTGCTTGCTTTATGTTTATGAAAAGCATCTCGCAGTTTATCAAACTCCCTACGGTAAGCTATTCCTACGCCTTGCGTGTATAAACCATTAGCGGTAAGTGTGCTTACATCGTTGGTTATGTTGTATGCTTTTAAACGAATGCGTCCATCGGGCGTAAGTTTATACTCCAATTTTACATCACTTACATAATAGTTTTTAGCGGTGTTTAAACCTGTGTTTACACCTAAGTTACCTTGTACCTCAAGGCGTTCGTTAAGTAGTTGCGTACTAAAATTTACGCCTGC
>JBEBIC010000364.1:0-2188 GCA_040080595.1 Bacteroidia bacterium
TTTTCTCGTTTAGAACAAGAATTTGAGCGTCCGCCTACACCATCGGAACTTTCGGTAATGTTGGATTTGCCCGAAGATAAAATTACTGACACATTGCGTGTTGCTGGTCGCCATATATCTATGGACGCACCGTTTGTAGCAGGCGAAGAAAATACATTGCTTGATGTACTAGAAAACAGCGATTCGCCACGTGCCGATAAAATGTTGATAGACGAATCATTATCACGTGAAATAGAACGCTCACTTACCACACTTACCGACCGTGAGCGTGATGTAGTACGTTTGTTTTACGGTATTGGTATGAGCCACGAATACACCTTGGAGGAAATTGGCGATAAGTTTGATTTAACTCGTGAGCGTGTACGTCAAATAAAAGAAAAAGCAATAAAGCGATTGAAACACTCATCGCGAAGCAAATTATTAAAAACATATTTAGGATAATAACTAAAAAAGTCGTGCCCGCTTGTTGGTGCGACTTTTTTATTTTACCACGTAAATTCAATAATCAAAAAAAACATAACATTATTAACTAACCAATAACAATGGCACACAACGATTACGAAAACAAACTAAACTCTTGGATTGAAGACGAAAAAGCAGCCTTAGCAATAATAAATAACGTAGGGCAACTTTGGTTTAACAAATCGGTAGAGTTGGTATTATTCCGCAACCAATTAGTAGATAGAAGTGCATCGCAAATAATGAACTTGCACGAGTACGGTAAAAACACCATAAAACAAACCATAGGCGTACAAGATACATTGGCAGTAATAGCTGCGCTATCTGCCTTAGATAATCTTGCGCCAAGCAAAATAGATGTGGGTAAACTTACTGCCGAATGGTTGGCCGAAAAAACAAACTACGCATCAATAACCGAATTTTTAACCACAAAACTAGCTTCGTTTTTGGGCGATGATGTAGCACACATTACTCCTAAAGATGTGGTATTATATGGTTTTGGACGCATTGGTCGCTTGGCTGCTCGTGAGCTTATAGCGCAAGCGGGCAAAGGCGAGCAGTTGCGCTTACGTGCTATTGTAACTCGTGGCAATAGTGCCGAAGAAATTATAAAACGTGCCGATTTATTGCGTACGGATTCTGTACACGGGCCGTTTCCAGGTACTGTTATTGAAGATACAGCAAATAGTGCATTAATCATAAACGGACATACCGTACACATGATAGATGCAAAAAACCCCGAAGACGTAGATTATACTAAATATGGCATTAACAACGCATTACTTATAGACAATACAGGTGTGTTTCGTAACCGTGCCGAGTTAGGTCGCCACTTACAAGCCAAAGGTATTGATAAAGTATTATTAACTGCTCCAGCCGCCGATATTCCTAATGTGGTGCATGGTGTTAATCATGAAAAAACGGAAATAAAAGAAGAAAAAATATTTTCGGCAGCCTCGTGTACCACCAATGCTATAATGCCTATATTGCATGTAATGGACACCGAATTTGGTATTGCCAAAGGACATATAGAAACGATACACTCGTACACCAACGACCAAAATTTATTAGATAATTACCACAAAAAATACCGTAGAGGACGCTCTGCTGCTATAAATATGGTAATAACAGAAACGGGTGCCGAAAGCGCACTTAAAAAAGTATTGCCACACTTATCGGGTAAGTTTACAGCAAACTCGGTACGTGTACCTACGCCAAATGTATCGTTGGCTATTTTAAATTTGAATATAAATAAAGAAGTTACTGCCGAACAAGTAAACGATACAGTACGTAAATATGCCCTACAAGGCGCATTAGTAGAGCAAATACAATACGCACACTCTAACGAGTTGGTAAGTAGCGATGTAATAGGCAACCCCTGCCCATCGGTATTTGATAGCCAAGCCACTATAGTTTCGCCCGATAAAAAAAGTGCCGTACTTTATGTATGGTACGATAATGAATACGGCTACACCCGCCAAGTAATGCGCTTTGCCAAGCACATAGCAGGAGTGGTACGTTTGCGTTACTACTAATAGTTGTATTAGTTATTTAAAGAGGGGGGGTGCTTTAGCACCCCCCCTCTTTTTTGTGGCAATATAAAGGTGCTAATGTTTTGTAGTTTAACTTAAGCAATATTGGCAATAGCGAGGGTTCATTGCTATAACTTATATAATTTTACTTGTACCTTGGCTTAGTTGCAAACTACATTTAGCAAACCGTATAACCT
>JBEBIC010000099.1:0-9867 GCA_040080595.1 Bacteroidia bacterium
CTAAAAAACGATGATGAGTTATAAAGCTCATCATCGTTGCAAATATACTATTTAATTAATGTTATAATTTATGCAAATGCGCAAATAACACCACCCATAAGCATAAGAGAAATAGCCCAATAACCCACGTGAATAAATATATATTTCCAGCTTTTTTGCTCGTATAATGCGCTAGTACCTAATACTGGCAATACAAACATAATTGCAGTTATAAAACCATGTAAAGCACCGTGCTTAAACGTACGAAAATTGTTGCCGTATTTTGCCATAAAATTAGTTAGCATAACGCTTAACTCCGAGTTGGGGTCTTTCATATCAGGAGTATCTGCTAATACCGAAAATATTCCCATTTGATGTATAACTATTGTATGCAAAACCATAGCTACAAATACGTTAAATAATACACTAAAACCCATTACTTTAAACATATTGCTCGCCTTAGCTTTTTCCATAGTCATACCACTTTCGGCAAGCCATACATTGCCCATTACTTTGGTGTTATACCATATCATTCCTACAACCATTGGTATTAATGACGATGCGAGTACTACTAAATAATTTAAGTTCATTTTTGTTTTGGATTTAGTTAATTGTTTTTTTAATTATTGAATTGCTTACGAAAGTATTTATTTTGCTACAAAAAACAAGTTTTATTTTATTTTTTGTTGTTGCTTTAGCAAAATTTCAAATTTAGCATTTAGTTGGTTTAATTGCTCTTCTAAACTTGTAATGTGTTGCTGTTGTTCTTTTATAGCCTCTATTAATATTGGTGTAAACTTACTGTAATCCACAGTTTTATATCCCTCACTATCTATACTAACAAGCTCTGGATACACTTTCTCTAAGTCTTGCGCAATTACACCTATTTGTAAGTTAGGGTTGAATTTTTTTTCCTTAAACTCATTCGTTTTAAAGTAATAATTCACCCCTTGTAATTTTAATATATTGCTTAAAGTTCCCTTTAGTGGTGCGATGTCTTTTTTGTAACGTAAGTCCGAACATACCAATACACCACAGCTCGCAGTAACGGTACCTGCTACTGTTAAATCAGTAGTTACAACAAGTCCCGTTAAACCTGCTGTAGGGTTAGAGTATATTCTTGATTTTTCAAAACCACCCGCTTCTTTAAATATTAAATCGCCTGCATCTGCTCCTGTAGATTGTATAGTTATACCATCGCCACCATCAGCAGTAACAGTAAGTTTGGATACTGCGGGCATAGTACCAATGGCAACAAATGCACCTCTGTTTTGCAAATACAAATCGGAGTAACTGGTGTTTTCCAACAATCCTTTGGCTGCACCAGCAGTACTGTACGATTGAATATTACCAGTACCTACTGATTCTATGTGTATATGCGAATTACTATTACCATCATATAATTTAAAACCATTATCAGTCCAAGGTTCTAGTATATCACTTATTACTGCTGCTGCAGAGTATCCAACATTAAATAACGAACGTGTATACGCACCATCTTCGGCAGTAATATCGCCTCTTACATGTAACTTATATGCAGGTGTTGTAAGATTAATACCTACGTTTACAGCATTTCCTCCTGTACCACCCAATATCAAACTATTACTAGCACCTACCTTAGCCTGATTTCCTATGGCGGTAGCATTAGTAAACGAAGTGCCAGTAGGCTCGGCAAAAAAACCAACAAATGTATTACTACTTCCAGCTACGTTTCCTGTACCTGCTCCTGCACCTACTGCTGTATTATTATCTCCCAAACTATTATACATAGCACTTAATCCTATTGATGTATTGTAACTACCCACAACGTTTTCGTGCATACTACTTTGCCCTACTGCTACGTTATCGTTACCTGTAGTGTTGCGCAATAAGCTATTAGCACCTGTAGCGGTGTTGTTTGTACCTGCGGTATTGCTGTACAAAGCACCACGTCCCACGCCTACATTTTCTGTACCCGATAGGTTGTTATACACACTTTCGTAACCTATAGCAGTATTATAATTACCCACAGTATTATTAAGCATACTGGTATAGCCTACAGCTATATTGCCAACACCTGCTGTGTTTTGTATTAATGAATTAACGCCCACTGCTGTATTAAAAGCACCTGCAGCATTGTTAAGCATACTGTTAGCACCTAGTGCAGTATTAAATCCACCTGTACTTGCAGGGTTTAAAGCCCCTACTCCAAACGAAGTACTTGACCCGTTCAGTAAACCCGCTCGTACATTATCTCTTTTAAAAACCACATCAACATTATCTGTAGTACCCATAAAGTTGGTGGCTACCACAGTACCTGCGTTGCCTAGTATATTCCAATTGTTATTAGTAGTCCAAGTGGGCGCTACACCTGCACCTGCGCTTGTAAGTACTTGCCCTGTAGTACCAGTAGCTAACCATGTAGGAGCAACTCCTGCACCTGCACTTAGCAATACATTTCCTACTGCGCCTGCTAGGTTATTGGGCATAAGTGCTCCGCTCAATTTTACGTTACCCGCTACGTCTAATTTTTCGGTAGGAGTAGTATTACCAATACCTACATTGCCACTGGTTAATATACGTAGTGCTGGCGATGCTGTTATAACGCTCAAATCTATTCCACCAGGGTTTGGTATAGCTGCTTCGTTATTAGTTGTGCCATATAATGCTAACGTTGCACCTTGGTTAGTAGAACCTGAAACGGGGCCCAAAAACAAATAATCAGTAGTGTTTTTATATACTAATGCTCCGTTAGTCGCACTATATCCATTAGTTAATAATATTTTCCCGTTTACTTCCAAACGTTCTGCAGGCGCATTAGTGCCTACTCCCACGTTACCATTGGCAGTAAGTATGCGTAGGTTTTCTACACTGTTGGTTTTTAATACTATGTCTTGTGCATCGGTAGTTCCCAAAAAATTAGTACCTGCCACAGTACCTGCATTACCAAGTAGTTTCCAATCGTTACTTATAATAGGACTTAAATCTAAATTAGCACCCGCAATACCATTAACAGTTGTAGTTAAATTAGTTCCTGTAAGTGTATTGCTTACACTATTTACCATTGGTGCTGTAGCCACTACTCCATCAACAGTTGATGTAAGCGTATTAACAGCACTACCTAATGTGTTGGTAGTAGCAGGCAATGTAACGGCTGTACCTGTAACGCCATTAACAGTAGTTGTTAAATTATTTCCTGTAATAGTATTACTTACACTATTCACCATTGGTGCTGTAGCAATTATACCATCAACGGTTGATGTAAGCGTATTAACAGCACTACTCAATGTATTGGTAGTAGCAGGTGGTGCAGGCAATGTAACGGCTGTACCTGCAACACCATTTACGGTAGTTGTTAAATTATTGCCTGCAATAGTATTACTTACACTATTTACCATTGGGGCTGTAGCTACTATACCATCAACGGTTGATGTAAGCGTATTAACGGCACTTCCTAATGTATTGGTAGTAGCAGGCAGTATAATGGCCGTGCCTGTAATACCATTAACAGTAGTTGTAAGATTGTTACCTGTAATAGTATTACTTACTGTAGTAGCAGGTATAGTAAACCATGTAGGTGCAACGCCTGCGCCAGCACTGGTAAGTACTTGCCCTGTTGTACCCGCTATATTATTGGGCATAAGTGCTCCGCTAAATTTTAAGTTGCCCGCCACGTCTAATTTTTCGGTAGGAGTGGCTGTACCAATACCCACGTTACCGTTGGTGTTGAGTATGCGCATATACTCTGCGTTGGCAGCTTTAAATATTAAATCAAACGCATTGGTTGTACCCAAAAAACTGGTTGCTGTAGCATTACTATTTCCTGTAAGCAACCATCCATTTGATGCTGTTGCTGGCACAAGTATTACATCGCCATTCCCATCAACCGATAAGCCTAAATTATTGCTTACACTTTGCGTTGATGCTGATGTTAAATTAGTAAACCGCAAGCCCGATGTGTTGGCTACGCTCGATTTTATTTCCAACGTGTTAGTAGGTGTAGCGGTACCAATACCAACGTTTTGCGCTTGAATTTTAGTTTTAATAAGTAAACAAGCTAACAGTATCAGTAGTAAATTATATTTTTTCATTCCAATTATTTATTCTAATTATTTATTTTCTATTTCAGCTACTAATTTAGTAAATAATTGTGTAGTTAATTCAGTGTCGGTATTTATTACAGTATCCGCATCTGGCAATAGTTTCCAACGCTTGTGGCTCCATAACCAATAAGCGGGTTGTTGTAGTATAAAATATTCGTTAAGGCGCGAGTGCAATTGGGTAAGCACTCCGTAAGGTAGGCTGTTAGGGTCATCTGTCAATTTGTAAAACGTAACTTCATAATAACCACGCTTAACTTTACGCACTACTGCTTGCACTGCACTATGGTTATGCAAGTTGGCATAGCGTTCCACACCAAATGCTACGGCCGTAGGTTGCCCCATAAAAGTAAGCCAATATGCTTTTGTTTTAGTACCTGGGCTTTGATCCATTATAAAACCACAACTCATTACTTCGTTTTTATTTTGTTCGTAAGCAATGGGTACATCTACTGGAGCAAGCAAACCAACACCAAAGCGCGAGCGTGATTGTATTACTTTTTGGTTCCAAAATTTATTTTTTAATGGTATAAATATTCCAAATGGTTTGTGTGTACTGTACATACCAAAAGATGTTGCAGCCCATTCCCAATTGCCATAATGCCCTGTTATTCCTAACAAACTTTTACCTTCATTAGCCAATGTTTGAAACACCTCAGGGTTAGTAGGCTTGCAGCGTTTTTGCAATTCAGCTTTACTCATACTAAAGTTTTTTACACTCTCCACAATCATATCAAACAAATGACTATAAAACTCGTCTTGCGTAGCTTGTAATTCCTGTAGTGATAAATGTGGCAAAGCACGTTTCATATTGCTTTGCACCACAGGCACACGGTACTTAAATCCTTTGTAAATAATATAGTAGCACACATCGCTAAGTACATACAGTACACGCATTGGCAACCAACTTAATGGTAAAATTATACCGTAGTATAACAGGTAGTTTAAAATAATCATTGGTTAAAATAAATTTTGAGTAGTTGTGTTGCACTGGTATCGCCCAGTTGTTGCGCTTTTTTTAAATCGGTAATGGCTCGTGTGGGGTTTGTTTTTTCTATTAATAACGACCTGTTAATTAATGCTTCGGTATCTTCGCTATCTATTGCTAAAGCATAATCATAATCAAGCAATGCTGCTTTATTATTATTTAACTCTTGATAGCACAACGCTCTATTAATAAAGGCTTGCGAGTAGCTACTGTCTTTATTTATTGCTAAAGTATAATCGTTAATAGCGGTACTAAAAGCATTTCTATTATAATAATAACAAGCTCTATTGTAATACGAATACGGATAGTCAGCATTGGCTTTTATAGCCTTGGCATAATCGTTTAATTCGGCTATAGTATCGCCTACATCGCCGTACAATACACCACGGCTAACCAATGCTTTTACATTGTTGGGCTCAAGTTTTATGCAGGTACTAAAATCGTTTAAAGCTGCCATAAAATTACCCACACCATCGTAATATTTACCTCGGTTATAATAAGCGTTGGCATGCGTACTATCTAGCAATATGGCATTGTTTAAATAACGTATGCTGGAATCCATTTGCTCATTGCGCAGGTATAACACACCTATATTAAGGCAGGCTACTACACTGGTAGGATTTAAGTACAATAGTTGTTTAAATGTTTTTATAGCTCCCTCATTATTACCTTCTTTGGCTAATTCCAATCCTTTTTTCTCCAATTGTTCCAACGGAGATTTACACGCCAATAAAACGCTTATAGCTATTGCTACTACTATACGTATATAAGTATGTATATACATGTATATGTGTTATAAATTAAGCATTAAATATTGGTACAAACTAAGCATAGCATCAATATCTTTTTTGTGAACTTTTTCGGTAGGCGAATGTACGTTTTGCTCGGCAGCACCTACAAAACACCAGTCTATGGGGTATGGACTTTTATTTATTACGTTGCCATCGCTACCGCCTGCATCTTCCACTTCTAACTGAAACGGAATGCCCGATTGATTTGCTAATGCTACAATTTTATTGATGTAAGCTTTGCGTGGAATACCACTATCTCGCATAGATATTGCACAGCCCTTACCTGCTTCTACGCCTTCGGTTATCCAAGTAATGTCGCTTATTAAAGTTTGACGAATGTTGTATTTTTCAAAAATAAATTTGGTTAAAAACTCTACACTTCCTCCACCTGTTTCTTCCCAAGTGCTAAAGCAAATAATACCATCGGTAAGTGTTTCGGCTAATTTTAGGGTATTGTACACACCTAATCTATTATCCATATAGCAACTTTGTATATAGTCTTCATCTTCTACATATTCGCAGTCAAACACCATATTAGTACCACGTTCGGGCATTCTGTCGCTTTGTAGTGCTAAGGTAGTATGTCCGTCGTCGTTAGTAGTTTTTACCAGCGTACCTTTTACTTGTCCATCAGCATCATAACCTACTAATTTGTAACCGTTTTGCGCACGTGGACCTCCCAGTTTTACTAACTGGTTGTTGTAACGATGTGTAAAACCAATACTATCAATATGTGCAAACACGGCAGTGCGAGGCTTACCAAACACCAACACTATACAGTTTTGAAAATCATCACCACTAAATACCTGTGGTTGTACTTTCCAAGTAGTTTTGTTTTGAGCTATATAGTTAAGCAAAAACTGAGTTAATAATTCCTCCTCGCCTGCGGGAGCATAGGTTTCGCAAAGTGTTTTTAGTAATGTGTTCATACGTATTAACTAGATGATAAATAGTAGATGTAAGGTTTAACGTAACATAAAAAAAGGTAGCTTAATTAAAAGCTACCTTTTTTTATAAGTGCATAATTATACTAATTATGACAAATGACCTTGATTAACTGCATCAACTAAACACTTGTAAATACCTTTTTTGTTGATATTTTTAATTGCTGACGTTGAAACTTTTAAACGAACCCACTCGCCAGTTTCTGGTATAAAAAACTTTTTGAGTTGTAAGTTTGGGTTAAACTTACGACGTGTTTTACGATTAGAAAAAGAAACACTGTTTCCTACTATTACGCTCTTTCCTGTTAATTGACAAATTTTTGACATGTTTTCTTGCTTTTATTTATGATGCAAATATATAAAAAAATCTTACGAACCAAACACCTTTTTTAAAATATCGCTAACTCGTGCCGATGGGTCTTTTCGTATCTTGGTTTCCTCTACTGCTACTAGCTTAAATAGGCCTTCTATGGCTTTATCAGTAACGTAAGCGTCCAAGTTAGGGTTTACTTTTTGTACCATTGGTATTTTATTATAACGTGTAAAAAGCGGATTCCAGTATTTTGTGGCATTTACTTTTACTAAAGCAGCTTTAATAATAGGCAAAAACTTCGCTTTTAATTCGGCATTTGTTCCTGTTTTTAAAAAATTAGTAGCTGCATTATCTCCACCATTTAATATACTTAAACCATCGTTAATAGTTATACCTTTTATCGCATTTAAAAATATTGGTGCGGCATCAACTGCTGCTTTTTCGGCTGCACGGTTAAGCGATGTTACTAAGGCGTCGCATTGCTTGCCCATACCCATAGCACGTAATCTTTGCTCCATTAACGCAGCATCTTTAGGGAAAGGTATTTTTATGGCTGGATTTTTTAAATATCCGTCTAATTTACTTGCCATACCTGTAGAGTTATTAGTACCTACGCTAAGCGCTTCTCTAAGTCCTGTTATTATATCAGTATTACTTAATCCGTTACCTAATACACCGCTTATGGCATTGGTAGCACTACCTCCGCCAGCATTATTTATAACATCTTTACCTTGGTTAAGTATGTCTTTTAATATTTGTGCTTGTGCCACATTCATTAGCTGTATTACTACACAGGCTGTTAGTACTATCTTTTTCATTTTAATTATTGTTGGTTTATGGTTAAATTAATTTTGCTTATTTGTTTCTAATTTGTTTTTAAATACGTTTTCCATCATTAGCTTTAATACGTACTCCAATTGTTGTTGTTGGTCTATGTCTGAATTATCCAATAATATGGCGTCTTTGGCTTTGGTTAATGGATTTTCTTTTCGGTTAGTATCAGCATAATCTCTACTCGTAAGGTTGTGTAATACTTCCTCTCTAGTTATAAATGTTCCTTTGGAGGTAAGTTCGTCTAATCGTCTTCTGGTTCGTACATCTACATCAGCAGTCATAAATAATTTAAGTTCTGCGTGTGGAAATACTGCTGTTCCTATATCTCGTCCGTCCATTACCACACCTTTATTTTTACCGCACTCTCGCTGCATTGCCATCATTATTTTGCGTACTTCTTTTATTGCACTTACTGCACTTACATGGCTTGCTACGTCCATCATACGAATTTCCTTTTCAACATCCGTGCCATTAAGATACACATCGCTCATTTTGGTAAGTTCGTTGTAGGCAAATGAAACTTGAATGTTGGGTAGTTCTTGTATTAAACGTGGCTCATTTATTACACCATCTACTATAATATTATTTTGTAGCGCATATAACGTTACGGCTCTGTACATAGCACCCGAATCTACATAACTGTAGCCCAGCTTGCCAGCTAATGCTTTGGCGAGGGTGCTTTTTCCGCATGAGGAGTAACCATCTATGGCTATATTAATGCGTGGAAATTCGTGTAGAGATAGTTTTTGCATTGCAATAAAAGTTTGTGCCAAATTTAACCATTGTTTAGCTAAAAATAGATATTGTGAAAAAAAAGTAACAACATTAATTTAAAACCCCTGCTTTTAATTCTAGTTCTAATTAAAATGATATTTTTACACCAAAATTAAAACTCAATTTATAACTAAACTATATTACAATTATATGAAAACATTACAATTTAGAGAAGCGCTACGTGAGGCTATGCAAGAGGAAATGCGTACAGATGAAAATATATTTTTGATGGGCGAAGAAGTTGCCGAATACAACGGTGCTTATAAAGTATCGCAG
Source organism: Bacteroidia bacterium (assembly GCA_040080595.1). GTDB lineage: Bacteria > Bacteroidota > Bacteroidia > UBA4408 > UBA4408 > JACMRI01. The sequence goes on from JBEBIC010000099.1 coordinate 8,979, forward strand.
GGTATGTTGGCAGAGTTTGGCGAAAAACGCATAATAGATACGCCCATTGCCGAGCTTGGTTTTGCAGGTATAGCAGTAGGTGCAGCTATGAATGGCTTACGCCCAATAGTAGAGTTTATGACATTTAATTTTTCGTTAGTAGCTATTGACCAAGTTATAAATAGTGCTGCTAAAATGATGAGTATGAGTGGCGGACAATTTCCTATGCCTATAGTATTTAGAGGACCTACAGCAAGTGCAGGTATGCTAAGTTCGCAACACTCGCAAGCATTTGAAAACTGGTACGCCAATTGCCCAGGCTTAAAGGTAGTAGTACCAAGCAACCCATACGACGCCAAAGGTTTATTAAAAGCCGCAATACGCGATAATGACCCTGTAATATTTATGGAAAGCGAGCAAATGTATGGCGACAAAGGCGAAGTGCCCGAAGGCGAATACATAATCCCTATTGGTGTTGCCGACATTAAACGTGAAGGAACTGATGTTACCATAGTATCGTTTGGGAAAATAATAAAGCAATGTTATGCTGCTGCCGAAGAATTGGCAAAAGAAGGCATAAGCTGCGAAATTATAGACTTACGTACCGTGCGCCCTATTGATTATCCTACAGTAATAGCTTCAGTTAAAAAAACAAACCGTTGTGTAATAGTAGAAGAAGCTTGGCCACTTGCAAGTATTAGCAGCGAGCTAGCTTATAATATACAACGTTACGCATTTGATAACTTAGATGCGCCTGTAATGCGTGTAACTTGTGCCGATGTGCCTTTGCCGTATGCACCTACACTAATAGAAGCATCGTTACCCAATGCACCTCGCATTATAAAAGCGGTAAAACAAGTGCTTTACAAACTATAATTTTTACATTTAATATCTTTATACCTCCACAGCG
>JBEBIC010000100.1:0-9846 GCA_040080595.1 Bacteroidia bacterium
TATACGTTTGTGAAAAGCATAAAGATATAGAGTTAGAAAAAATAAATATTAAAAATATAGACTTCATTACTTATCTCTTAAAAAAATAATTCCCCTTTAAGTCCATGTTAGGAGTATTTAAGTCAATATTTCCGTCAGGTAATTTTGCGTACGGATATTCGGCAGGAGCACCAGGAAAGGAAACAGTTGATTGTGTTTTTACTTTATCTGCTGAAATGACACTTAGTGGCTTTCCACTACCCCAACTAGGATTAAATGATAGCTCTCTTTTAAAACCACGAACTTCATCATTAATATCGCTTAAGGCTCCAAAAGCTCCTTTTGTATCAGTAAATGAAATTTTACCATCTATATAATCAAATCCATGTTTTAATTCATGGGCAAGTCCAGATAAATTAGCATCTAAACTTGAACTATATTCGATAAGAACTGAATTGTCTGATTTGTCGTATGAAGTTGCTGCGCCTCCCTCCAATTGGCTATTAGACCTTACTTTGAATAATTGGGTTGATGATTTCATTTGTGCTAACTCTTGTTTTGCTCCATTAACTTCTTGTAAGTAACTTTTATTCGTTTCTAACTGTGTATTTAAGTCGCTTATTTTAGTTTTATCAATTTCATTTTTAATTTGACTTTCAAGATTATTAATGTTTGTATTTAATTCAGACTCTCTTCGTTCAATTCGTTTATCTATTTTTTTAACGTGTTTCTCACTTTTTTCATCAAATGTATTTCCTAGTACATCATTGTACCATATTGGATTGTTTCCAAGACATGAGTAATCACTCCTTTTAATTTGCGGTACTGGGTCTATATTCCATCTTCTGCCCAACCTACTATCATATTGCCAGTATTCAGCAGTCATGCTGTTTCCCGCCCCTGCTACTTCGTTATCTTTTTCTTGTCCGTTAAACCCGTACCTACTGCCACTACCATTAAAGGTTCTGCCTTTAAGTGGCGCACCAAATGGGCTGTAGTCCATACTGCTTACTAGGTCGGCTTTGTAGTAGCTAACTGTAGTGCCTGTCCCTACTGGTATTTTTTTATCAGTAAACAGCGTTAGCACATTGCCTAGATGGTTGCTGGCTTCCAGCGTATGTAGCTTATGCGCTCCCATTATAGTTTGGTAGCTATGGTTATGGTGCGTTTGTATTTTTTAAAGTTGCCTTGTACATCGTAGGCTTCAAAATACACTACGTACGACCCTACTGGTGCTTTTGCGCCATTGTCCATTATACCATTCCAACTAAACGAACCTTCTATGGCTAGTAGTTCGTTAGTTTTTAGGCGTTTTATTAATTGTCCCTCTATGGCATATACGTAGGCGTTAAGCACATAGCCCACGGCATCGTACTTGTAGTAAAATGTTATTACGTCGTTGTAGCCGTCTTCGTCGGGCGAAAATACTTCAGGTACTATGGTCAATTCGCTTGTGGCTTCGCCTTCAGCGTTTTGCGAGTTTTTGTACGTGGGTGTTCCGTAGCCTACGGCTTGGGCTGCACTGTGCCAATTAGTGGCATCGCCACTTGGGCGTGTAGCACTTAATCGCTCCAGCGAAACTCCCTTGGTACTGTTCAATAACGGAAAGTGATACTTAGCATTACTAAATACACTATCTAGTCGTTCGTCGCCTCGTAGCAAAAGTACTATGCTTGTATCGCTACTGTATGATGGTAACGATGCCATGGTACATATTTTTTCAAACGCTGGTGTGGTATAAAATTTAGTTACACCTTTTAGTTTGGTAGTAAGTACTACATAATCATTAGGGTAAATTATAAATCCGTTTTCGCTTATGTTTTTGGCCGATTCTACCAACTTGTTCTTTCGGTCGTAGGTGGCTAATAATAGGTTTTTAAGGTCTATTGCTTTGTTGCTTGTGTTGTATAGTTCTATCCAATCGGTAGCAAAATCGTTGGCGTAGGTCATCATTTCATTTACAATAATATCGCCTTTTACTAATGCTTGTGGCAGTGCCAATGGAGTGGTTTTGTAGGTAGTAATTTCGTTGCCTACGCAGTCTTTTAGTTTACCTGTTAATGATAAATTATATACTACATTGCGTAACAATGGTGTCGATAAGTTTAGTGTAATTTGGGTACTTAGTTCGTTTACACTGCTTATGTTTGCTACTATTCCAGTGCCAAATGTATTTATACTTATGTCTGTATTTTTTAGTGTGCGAGCATCTATACTTTCGTCAAAAAATAAATTTACCGTTACACTATCTGTTGCATAAGCACGTACTAATTTAGGGCCTGTAGCATCTTTATAATTGGCATCATATACACTATTTACTACGCCTGGTGTACCGCCTTTGGTGGCTGTGCTTGCGCTCCAGTTATCATCATCGCCACAGGGGTTGTTATAGTTTTTAAGTTCTAAGCTCCAGCCTCCATCTTTTTTGTAGGTGCTGTGGTAGTAGTCCAAATTATAATTTACTGCGTGTATCATTACATGGTTAGAATCGTACAATTGCACTAAGCTACCTTCGTTGCTAAGGCTAATGTTTTCGGGTAATACAGCATAATTAGTTATTCCAAAATTAGCTGCACCATCTCGTACTAATAATAGGTAGCTATTTGGTTTTAATTCGGCATCGGGTAGGTTTATTTCGTTAGTGCCTATGCTTAGTAGTAGGGCATCTATGTTTAATGTTTTTGAGGAGCGGTTGTATAGTTCTATGTATTCAAATGCAGGCAAACCTATGCTAGGGTCGGGGTCGGCAAATAGTTCGTTTAGTACAATATCGTAGGGCTTAGCTGTTGTATATATGATAACTGTGGTGCTTTGGTTGGTAGTTTGTGTACCATTACAATCTTGTACGTTAGCTACATTTACCGTATATACCACGCCAGTATCTAAGCTGTTGGCAAGTGTTAGTAGCACGGTAGTATAGTCGGGCGCAAGGGCTTTGGCGTTTATTATAACTTGGCTGGTTACGGCATAGTTAATATTAAGTGTAGCGTTTACGGTATCTACCGATTCGTTAAACGTAAGTGTAATTTGGTTTAATGCTGTTACACGTGCTTTTATTAATTGTGGGCCTGCAACATCGGCTACTACGTTGTACTCGCTGTTTTGTGTAGCTGGTGTACCGCCTACTGTAGCATTGCTACAGCCTATCCAGTTATTGTATTGGTAGCACGAATCGTTGGGGTTTATGCGCTCTAGGCTTATTCCACCATCTTTTTTAGTATCGTCTTTGTACCACGTGTCGGCATATTTAATGGTGCTTATGGTGTTAAAACTATTGTCTTTAAGTGTAAGTGTAGCACCACCATTGGTAAGTGCGCTTGCACTAAACCCTACTATACTTGCTCCAAAATTTTGGTTGTAGTATGCGGTATCTGCGCTTGCGCAAAGTAGTACATAGCTACCTGCATTAAGCATATAATTGGGCAATGTGCGGTTGGTAGTATTTACACTAAATACATAGCCATTAAGCTGTATGTTTTTAGCACTACGGTTATACAGCTCCACGTATTCGCCTTTGCCCACAAGGGTTGTAGCGTTTTGTGTTGATGAATTGTCAGCGTATATTTCGTTAATAACTATATCGCCTTTTACTGCTGTTGCAGGCACTGAGTAACTAAAGTTAGTAGTACTATTACTTGCTACGGCATTGGCCGATAAGTCGTTTACGTTGTTAATAGTAAGTACATAATTATTAGTAGTTAATATACTTGTGGCAATGTGTACCAATGCTTTGTTGCTAGCGTCAAGCGTAGCGGTGGCAATGGTTGCGCCATTGTTTAATGTGTAGTTAGTTGCCGTATTGGCGGTGGTAGCATCAAGCGGTTCGCTAAATAGTACATCTACCTGTGTGTTGCTTATTACCGTATTGCTCACAATAGTTGGTGGTGCAGTATCTACTATAATAGCGCCTACATACATATCATCAAAAAAATGTTTTTGATGAAAAGAAGCTACTGATTGTTTTACCAAAACACCAAACGCAACACTTGTTGTTACTGCATTATCAGTAACAGTGCCTGCTAATGTATAACTTGTACCAGTGCCTGTAACATCATAATACAAACTAAACAAATTAGCAGCATCGTGCGTAACTTTTATTTTAAGATTATTGTTGCTTACGTTAGTAACGCCTGCTGTACCTGTAATTATTTTTGTTAGTGTAGTACCTACTTTTTTCCAAAGCGATATTTCATCGGTAGTTTCGCCTATACGTACAAAATAAGCATTAAAATTAGTAGCTTTTAAGTTGGCTTGGTCGCTAGCTAAATACACCTCTGTAACGTTAGTACCAGAGGTGTTAAATTGTAAATTAACACCTAGTTCCCATTGTGTATTAGTAATAGCAGTGCTTGGTGTACTTAGGTAAAACGTAGAACCTACCAGCACACTATTACTGCGCAACTTATTAGTAGCTACGGTATAGTCGGCTACATCGCCCGTCCATGTAGGGTTTGCGGTAAAATCACCATCAGTAAAATCATCAGTAAATTGTGCTTGCGTGCTTAATGTGCTAATGCTTAGTGCTAGTAGTAGATATAGTTTTTTCATACTGTGAATGAAATTAGGTACGTGTTTATATACTTTAAAAATAAACAAATAACTGAATACTGCGCAATAAAATAATTAGTATAATTAATGGTTATGTTTATAACTCATATTGCACCGCAAACACACGTTGCGCAGGGCCTGTAAGTACTATGTTATCAAAGCCATTATTACCATTAAAATGGAGTGTTACCAATAAGTTTCCACCACGTGCTTGTACTGCTATTGTTGCGGTGTTAGTAGTTGTTTGCGCCTTAATATAATAGGCTATTGCAGCAGCGGTAACGCCTGTGCCACAGGCTAAGGTTTCGTTTTCTACACCACGCTCGTAGGTGCGTATTTTTAATAAATTATCACTAATTATTTGCACAAAATTTACATTAATACCATTAGGCATATACTTGGCTTGGTTGCGAATAGCAGCACCCTCAATAGGTACGTTTATAGTGTCTATATCTTTGGTAAATTTAACGTAATGTGGCGAACCAGTATTTATTTCGTAATACGTTTTATCCAACAGTATAAAGTTTACATCTATCATCTGTAGGCTAACAGTACCATCGGTATTTACGCTTGCTTGGTGTGCGCCATCTATGGCCATAAAAGTAGTAGTGTGTTGTATTATACCCAAATGGTGGGCAAACAATACTATACAACGCCCACCATTGCCACACATGGTACTTTGGTTGCCGTCGCTGTTGTAATACACCATTTTAAAATCGTGGTGAGCATCGTTTTCCAATAGCATTAAACCATCGGCACCTATACCAAAGTTGCGGTGGCACAGGTGTGCTATTTGCGCAACGCTTAGGTGTATGGCACTTTGGCGGTTATCTATCAACAAAAAATCGTTGCCCGCTCCGTGATATTTATGTAAGGTAATGTTCATTTTTTTTTTTGTAATTAAAATTACATGCGTTCCAGTGAGTGAAACTCGGTACAACCCATTATTTTATATACGTTGTTGGCGTGTTTTAAAAACAAATCGTTATTAATTTCGGTTAATGATAATGGTTCGTCGGGCGATAAGCCAAACAGTACTAATTTGCCACTATTCATTTTATACCCCTTGTAATTAATAGGCGATTGCCAGTATTCTACCGTAATAGTGCGCAACACATTACTTGCACTAGTGGGCACATTGGCTACATCAGCAAGTAACGAATCGTTGGCATTGGCCTTACGTATTTGGTTACTACTTATTTCTATTAAGCGTGTTTCTAATAATTCATCTTTGCGTATAGCCACTGCATCATCGTTTAATGAATCTTGCTGTGTTGTTGTACTATCAGTACTTACAGTGCTATTAGTAGCATCAGTAATTAATGGTGTTGCTGTACGTATTACAATTTTTTCTATAGTATCGGTCGTTACCGAATCTCGTTTTAAATACAATAGTCGCAACAGCTTATCAGTAAAACTATTTAAGGCACTTTCTTTTATTTGCTCGTCTTTAAGGGCAAGGTTAGTATCCTTAGTATTGGTGAGCGTAAGTATAAAACTTACGGCAAGCCCAACTATTATGCCCGATAATAAAAATATTAGTTTAGATTTTGATGCAGATTCCATTGTGCCACAAAGCTAATTTTTTTTAGATAAATAGATATTGTTTTTTACTAACGGTTTAACACGCTTATTTTGTTAATAAGTACCCACATTATTCACTAATTAATTAGGGTTAAAATAAGTATAAATGCTACATTCGTGCAACACTAAAAATACAATACAAACACACATGAGCGATACTCCATTACCAAACAAAAACGAAGATTACGGCGCCGATAGTATAACAGTACTCGAAGGCTTAGAAGCAGTACGTATGCGCCCTGCCATGTATATTGGCGATGTAAATTTTAAAGGATTGCACCACTTAGTATATGAGGTTGTGGATAACTCCATAGATGAGGCACTTGCAGGACACTGCGACACCATAAATGTAACTATAACCAAAACCAACGGAATACGTGTAAAAGATAACGGACGTGGTATTCCTACCGAAATGCACGCCAAAGAGGGTAAATCGGCACTAGAAATAGTACTTACCGTACTACACGCTGGTGGTAAGTTTGATAAAGAAAACTACAAAGTTTCAGGCGGATTGCACGGTGTGGGCGTAAGTTGTGTAAATGCACTATCTATACACCTAAAAGCCGAGGTACACCGCAACGGAAAAGTACACGAGCAAGAATTTAGCATAGGTAAACCATTATACGCTTGTAGAGAAATAGGTACAACTACCGAACGTGGTACTATTGTTACGTTTCAGCCCGATACCACTATATTTACAGTACACGAATACAGCTACGATACTGTGGCTACTCGTTTGCGTGAATTAGCGTTTTTGAATAGAGGTATTACTATTACTTTAGAAGACGAACGCAACCAAAACGAAGATGGTACTAACGTAGGCGAAACTTTTCGTAGCGAGGGTGGTTTAAGAGAGTTTGTAACATTCTTAGATGCTAACCGTACCAACCTTATTGAAGAGCCTATTTATTTTACAGGCGAAAAACAAGGCATACCAGTAGAAGTAGCCATGACCTACAACACTACCTATGTAGAGAATGTACACTCGTATGTAAACAATATTAACACACACGAGGGAGGTACGCACTTAGCAGGTTTCCGCCGTGGTTTAACACGTACGCTTAAAAGCTATGCTGATAAAAACGGATTGTTAAGCAAAATAAAATTTGAAATAAGTGGTGATGATTTTCGTGAAGGACTTACTGCCATTGTTTCTATTAAAGTACAAGAGCCATCGTTTGAAGGGCAAACAAAAACTAAACTAGGTAACAACGAAGCCGTAGGTGCGGTAGATGTTGCCGTAGGAGAAATGCTAGAGCGTTACTTAGAAGAACACCCTAAGCAAGCCAAAATAATAGTAGAGAAAGTAATACTTGCCGCTACAGCACGCCACGCCGCCAAAAAAGCACGTGAGTTAGTACAACGTAAAAACGTACTTACAGGTTCGGGCTTGCCAGGTAAACTGTCGGACTGTGCCGATAGCGACCCTACAAAATGTGAAGTATATCTTGTGGAGGGAGATTCGGCAGGGGGTACAGCCAAGCAAGGGCGCGACCGTAACTACCAAGCTATATTACCGCTTCGTGGAAAAATATTAAACGTGGAAAAAGCCATGATGCACAAGATATTTGAAAACGAAGAGATAAAAAATATGTTTACTGCATTTGGTGTTTCTATTGGTACACCAGACGATGCTAAGGCATTGAACACGGCAAAATTGCGCTATCATAAAATAATAATAATGACAGATGCTGATATTGACGGTTCGCACATTACTACATTAATTCTTACGTTCTTTTTTAGATATATGAAAGATTTAATTGAAAACGGATATGTGTATATAGCCCTACCACCATTGTATTTGGTTAAAAAAGGTAAAGAGCAACGTTATGCTTGGAACGATGACGAACGTAAGGCGGTAGTAGCCGAATTTAGCGCAACAGGACGAGAGTCAAGCATAGGCATACAACGTTATAAAGGTTTAGGAGAAATGAACGCAGAGCAACTATGGGAAACTACCATGAACCCTGCTACTCGTACACTTAAACGTGTAACCATTGATAATGCTACCGAAGCCGACCGTATATTTAGTATGCTTATGGGCGACGAAGTACCGCCACGCCGTGAGTTTATTGAAAAAAATGCTAAGTACGCACGTATTGATGCTTAATTGAAACATTAATATATAACACACCAAAAGCGCCACGATTTAATAATCGTGGCGCTTTTTTTATTAACTGAAATGGTAGTGCACGTGGCATAAATGCACGAATGCTAACACAAGCTATAATTTGTTTGGTATTAGTTAAGCGTTATGCAATTTTTATTTTTAGTAATACACTGTACTACTTACTTAGTTCGGCTTCAATGGTTTTGCGCAATTCGGTTAAGAACGGAAATCCAATAGTAGTATATTCATATTTACCATCGTTTAACATTTCGTTGTTGTTGCAATAAATACTTGCTGTTAAATAATAGCGTAAACCTTTGGCTTTGTTTTCTATGTAGGCACAGTCGCCCAAAAAGCCATACGCCATAGCTACTTTGTTATATACATTATATCCTGTGGGAAGTTGTGCTTTTTCAGAATCGTGAAAAAAGTATTTGTTATACGTAGATGGATATTTTACACTATCGGTATAAGCTGCAAGCCCCGATTGTGTAGGTGTATGAAGCAAACTGTTTTTTAACAAACTAATGTATTTTTTGTGCGTTAAGTTAGTTTGTTGTGCAAATAAACTTTGCATTAATTGGTGTAGCTCTTCTATATCTATGTTATTGGCATAGCTAAAATCAATACCTTTTTTTATTAATTTACCATTGGCAATATGTGCTTTACCCACTACGGCATTTTCGTTTTTACGATAGTTACGTGTTGCTTTTAATGGAAAAGTAGATAGTATAGAATCTACACTCGCATTAAAATAGCGCACGTTGTTGTACAAGGCTACAGGGCCTGTAAAACGCAATTGCGTAGTGTCGCATGCACCTAGTTTTTTGTTGATGAACGATTTGTATAGTTGCATATGGGGTAATTGTGCGTTCAAAAAATCTTGTCCCATAAGTTCGTACAGCATATTGTATGCCGTATTATCGCTTACGGTAAGCATACGAGTAATGATGTTGGCAAAATAATCGTCGTACCAAAGGCTATCGTACACTGCGTTGACTTTATCAAAGCCACAGGCTATGTCTCGCTTGCGAATACATATAAAGGTAGAATCGTTAATGCGCTCGTCCGCCACAGCGTCCATAAAATTACACGCAGCTATAGCGGTAGGTAGTTTTATAAAACTAGCAGGGTAGTAATATGTGTTTAAATTACCATAAGTATAAGTTACTGTTGCTTCACCCTTTATTATTGGGGTTAGGAGTATTTTTACTTTGTATTTATCAGGATTGTTTAACACTTTGTGCACTGCAGGGTTGTTGCTTTTGGCAAGTGTTTGTGGTATAAAAAACTCGCTACGTTGCGCAACTGCTGTGGTGGCAGTTACAAGCATAAATAGTAGTGTTAATTTATAAGTGTGGCGCATAATAGTTGGGTTTAATTTTGCCTAAAGTAGTTATTAATGGCGTAATGATAAAATAAGGAAATAAATGATGCGTTATAAAAATTGTACCATTTAAATTTAACACCAACGTAAACAACAATTATAAAAGCTATAAGTTAATAAACCCCAATAGCGAAGCAGTGTTTACGTATTAAAATATAAGCGATATAACTAACGTTTTAGGCTTTGTTAAGGTAAATAAAGAAAAAATAGATTCTTTCCTAAAGTAACAGCTATTACA
>JBEBIC010000365.1:0-2169 GCA_040080595.1 Bacteroidia bacterium
AACCAATGGAGTCTGTATATTTTTGACCATAAAATTTATAGATAAGTGAGCTGTCAATTTCAATAGATAACATAGGACAAGTGCCATAGCACCCGCTTGTAGCAATACATACTTTGGAAATGCTATTGTTTCTTTTTTTAATTATAGGTTTATTATTACAACTTAGTAAAGTCCAACAAAACAGAATAAACACTATTTTTTGTAAATTCATTCGCCCCTTAACTTTTAGGTACTAAACCCTCTTTGTTGTTATTGTATTTTGATGGGCATTTCATTAGTATTTGCGATGCTCTAAAATCGGCACCATCGGCTTTGCCTACTATTACAATTTTTTCGGCGTGTTCAAAATCTTGCGGTTTTGTACCTGCGTATATTACGTGTTTTTCGGTGCCTGTAGAATCGCTTAAATAAAATGCAAATTCGTTGGCATTAATTTGTGGGTTATACTCTAAGGCTTTGGTGCGGTTTAATTCGCCTACCACATGAAACTCTTTGCCCTCGTGTGCAAATGCTACAGCAAAGGTTTCGTAGGTGCTGCTACTGCTTACCGTGCTAATAATAGTTCCTAAGGCTATTACTACAATTATGATTAGTGCTATGTGTGATTTTTTCATGTTTTTTTATTTAAGTACGTTGTATTTTGTAAGACTTGATTGGGTGTTATCTGTGCGATGGCTGAGCGGAGTCGAAGCCTGTATTATGTTCGTTGCAAGGCTTGATGAGGTGGTTATATGCGCGGATATTTTAAAATTACCACATCATCAAATTTTCAAATTAACCAATTTTCAAATTAAAAACCTATTTCAACAATTCAGCTACCTTATCTTCCAACTCTTTACCACGTAAGTTTTTGGCGGCTATTTTTCCGTTGCGGTCTAGCAGGTAAGTTTGTGGTATGCTGGTAACGCCGTAGGTGCGGGCTGCTGCATTGTTCCATTGGTTAAGGTCGCTTACATGGTACCATGTAAGATTATCTTTGGCTATGGCTTGTACCCAAGCATCTTTATTACTGTCTAACGATACGCTGTATATTTCTAATCCCTTACTGTGCATTGCGTTGTATATGCGCACTACGTTAGGGTTTTCGGCACGGCATGGGCGGCACCAACTTGCCCAAAAATCTATTAATACTACTTTACCTTTAAGGCTTGATAGTGCCAAAGGTTTGTCTTCAGGTGTGTTTAATATTATTTCGGGTGCTACCGAACCTTCTGCTAATTTTGATATTTCTACAATATGTTGATGAAATGCCACCACGTACTGCGATGTTGGGTATAGTTTGCTCATGCTTGCATCTACTTTTTTTATGTGTACCATATCGGTTTCTTCACTTAGCATTTCTACTGCCGATAATGTTGCAAATGATGTAGGGTGCGCATCAATAAATGATTTGGCTAATGTAGTACGTTCGGCTACTAAAGCATTGTAAGTAGGTGTAAGTTGCGCTTGCAATGCTTGCGCTCCTTGTGGATTGGCTTTGGATTGCGCTTCAAATGTTTTTTGTAACGAATCCATTTTTAGGTAATTTCCTTTTGCTTTTATTTGCAGTTCTTGCAATAAAGATGCGTCTTCGCTACCTTCTATTTTGGTAATGTTAGCCAGTGTTTTTGCATCGCTTTCTAGGTATATTTTAGATTTTTCATCAGCTATTAATAACCCAAAATTTTCGTTGGTTAATGCTATACGGTAAAATGCTTTCTCAGTAAGTTTTGCATCAAATGCAAACGAACCATCGGGCTGTAATGTAGTAGTATCAACACCCACAAAGCCTGTGGTAGTAAGTTTGGTTAAGTACAATTGTTGGTTATTGGCATTGCGTAATTTACCTGATATGCAATCGGTTTTTTTAGCGTTGTTCATACCACAAGCGGTAAGCATTGCTAATCCTATAAATAATGGTTTTGGGTGTATCATGTTGAGTCGTTGTTTTTATGTTTAAAGTTATTTTAGTTGTATTTTTTGTTTAATGCTTTATTATGAATAAAAGCAATAAATACCACAGTTTCATTTTGTAATGTATATATAAGCGCGTTGTGTTTTGATATAACACATTTACGTAAATTAAGAATGCTCGATTTTGGGCATAAATTATTAAATGTTTCTAGTTTAATAATTAGTTTTTTCACATCGTTTTCAAATATGCTAACTTCTTTTAATGACCATTCTTGC
>JBEBIC010000366.1:0-2162 GCA_040080595.1 Bacteroidia bacterium
GCAGGTACACTTATTACCACAGGTAGCAACAATACATTTTTGGGTACACAGTCCAACGTAGCTACAGCTAACGATACCGCACTTACCAAATCCGTAGCCATAGGCTACAACGCCAAAGTAGGCGCAAGTAGTAGCTTAGTGCTTGGTGGTACAGGCATAGATGGGGTGAATGTAGGTATTAACACTACCACACCAGCCAATAAACTAGAAATAGTGCATGGTACGGCAGGTAATAGTGGCTTGCGTTTAACCAGTTTAATTAATGCAGGCGTACTTAGCACCAATGCTACAGGCGATGTGGTAAATAACACAACCCCAAGCCCTGCTAACGGTTTGTTTTGGGGGCTTACAGGTAATAGTGGAACTAATCGTCTTACAGATTTTATAGGAACTTCTGATAATAATTCTTTACGTTTTAGAGTTAATAATATACAACGAATGATTTTAGATAGTTTAGGTAATGTGGGAATAAGACGCGCAACCCCTTCTGCTGCATTAGATGTAAGTGGAGGTATTCGTTTTGAAAGTGCAACACCAACAAATGCAAATGGAGTAGCTTATTTAAATCAAATGTTTGATTATACTCATTCTTTTGGTACGTTTAAAATAAATCATTACGGACTAACTGTAGGTCCATATCCTGTTTCTGCAGCTACGTACCTTTCTGGCTATGGCGAGCTCGCTTTATTTACAAATGGGTTAAATAGATTTCATATCACTAGTGCAGGTAATGTAGGTATAGGTACTACTACACCTACTACAAAATTAGCCGTGTCTAATGGTTATGTAAATATTTTATCTAACTCTAGTACATCAGGGTATAACTATCATTTAATTTTTTCACGTTCATTTGGAACAGAAGCCGTACCAACTGATGTAGGAGTTAATGAACCAATGGGAGCTATGTTGTTTAACAATTTTCAATCAGGTTCATATAAAACAGGGGCTGTTATTACTGGTTATACAGATCCTACAGCAGCAGTAGGAGTGAGCGGACGCCCTAGCAATTTGTTTTTTCAAACAAATGATGGTGCCTCTCTTGCAAACAAAATGACCATACAATACAATGGTAATGTAGGTATAGGCACTTCTACACCAACAGATTTATTAACAGTAGCCAAACAATACAGTACCTATACACCTACTGATTATTTATTTAATATTAAAGCTGCTAATAGTATTGCTCCACGTGATGTTATAAGGGGCTCATACGCATTTGATGCAGGTGTTTTTGAAGTGGGTTATTATGGAATGACTACAGGTAGAGTTGTAATAGATGGAGGTACCAATAGCTCAGGAACATCAGTAAATTTATATAATTCAACAAATACATTAACTACCAGTATAAAAAGTGATCCGTTAGCCTTTACTTATTTTAATGCAAATAATGTGGGTATAGGTACGGCTACACCTACCCAAAAACTACACGTAATAGGCAACATACTTGCAAGCGGTACTATAACACCAAGCGATGTGCGTTACAAACAAAATATAGTTACGCTTAACAACTCACTTAGCAATGTACTTAAACTACGTGGCGTAACCTACGATATGAAAGCAGAATATAAAGATAAAGGCTTTGGAACTGGCACGCAAATAGGTGTAATAGCACAAGAAGTAGAAGCTGTGTACCCTGCGCTGATAAACACCAGTACCGATGGCTACAAAGGCGTGGACTACAGCAAGTTTACTCCTATACTCATAGAAGCTATAAAGGAACAACAAGCACAAATACAAGCACAACAACAGCAAATAAATGTAATTAACGCTAAACACGAAAAAGAACTACAAGAACTTAAACGCGCTATAGAGCTGTTGCAAAAGAAATAATAAACCTGCCCAGTTTCTCCTTCACTGAGGGGAAACTGGGTAGATTCTAAACACCAAACTCTCCGAAACTCTGCGCTTTTAATCTGCGCAACACTGCGAGAAATAAATTTTAAACTACCAACGCACCAACGAGACAAGGCAATGCCATTGTCTCTACGCATCTCTTATCCCCACAGTCTAACATCTCAAATCTAACTACTAATATCTCACATCCAACCAATGACAACCCCAACCAACGAAACATCATTTATATTACTAACACAAGTAATTGACTCTTGGAATAATAAAATTCAAGCATTACTTAAAAAGTACGATTTAACTCAAGTAGAATT